>CAMPIO010000008.1 GCA_946886405.1 uncultured Pseudoxanthomonas sp. | reverse complement strand
CCTTCGTGACCTCAACGTTTCCGCCGAGGTGAGCCGCCTATTATGGCGGGTTTTTCCGTTCCGTCAACACCTTTTTTCGAAGTTGTTGGCGATCCGTTTCCCTTCTCCCGGCGCCTTCCCGTTCGGGCAAGGCCCCGTGCGTCGGGGGAGGGAAAGTATGGCCGGTTCTACCGGCTTTGGGAAGGGGGCGGAGAAGAAAAATTCACACTCCGCCTACGGACGCTACTGCAAGCGCCCGCGTTGCTCAGGCGGCCACCAAGCGGACGCGCGCGAAGTTGCGCTTACCCACCTGAAGGACGCCCTCGAAGCCGGGCGCCAGTTGAAGACTTGCGTCTTCCACCACCTCGCCTTCCAGCTTGACTGCGCGCTCTTTGAGCTTGCGGTTGGCTTCCGAATTGCTGGGCGTGATGCCGGCGGCGGTCAGCAGCGCCGCAATACGGATACCTTCCGCCGGCACCACGACATCCCTCAGCTCCAGCAGAGATGTATCGCCCTGCCCGGTCACCACGGCATGCCAGCCCGCGATGGCCTTTTCGGCTTCGACGGCGTCGTGGAAGCGGGTGGCCAGCTCACGTGCCAGTCGCAGCTTCACGTCACGTGGATTCAGTGCGCCACCCACGACCGATGCTTTCAGCGTAGCCGCCTCGACCGCACTGATCTCGAAGCTCAGCAGCTCGATCCAGTCCCACATCAGCTCATCGCCGACTTTCATGGTCTTGGTGACGATGTCGATCGCGGGCTCGGCAACACCGATGTAGTTGCCCAGCGACTTGGACATCTTGTTGACGCCATCCAGGCCCACCAGCAGCGGCATGGTCAGGACGATCTGCGCCGGCTGGCCATGGTGTTCCTGCAGACCCCGCCCCATCAGCAGGTTGAACTTCTGGTCGGTCCCGCCGAGTTCGACATCCGCCTTCAGCGCCACGGAGTCGTAGCCTTGTACCAGGGGATACAGGAATTCATGGATGGCGATGGACTGCTGCGCCGCGTAACGCTTGGCGAAATCGTCCCGCTCCAGCATGCGGGCCACGGTGTGCTGGCCGGCCAGGCGGATCATGTCGGCCGCGCCCATCTTGCCGAACCATTCGGAATTGAAGCGGACCTCGGTCTTCTCACGGTCCAGTACCTTGAACACCTGGTCCTCATAGGTCCGCGCGTTGGCCAGCACGTCCTCGCGGGTCAGCGGCTTGCGGGTGGCGTTCTTGCCGGAGGGGTCACCGATCATCCCGGTGAAGTCGCCGATCAGGAAGATGACCTGGTGCCCCAGGCCCTGGAACTGGCGCATCTTGTTCAGCAGCACCGTGTGACCCAGATGCAGGTCGGGCGCCGTGGGGTCGAACCCGGCCTTCACGCGCAGCGGGCGGCCCAGCTTCAGGCGGGCCTCCAAGTCTTCGGGCTTGAGGATTTCGTCGGCGCCACGGCCGATCAGGGCAAGAGCTTCTGCGGAGGACACGGGATAGCGGTTCCAGTAGGGGCGGCCACGTGAAGGCCAAGTCAGTGACGTGAAGTTACCGTTAAAAGAAAGTAAACAGTGATATCAATCAAAAAAGCTATTTGACTCAATGGTTTGACGCGAAGTCTTCGCGTGTCTATGGTACGCCGATTGGGGCTTTGCCTTGGCTCCGGGATGCAACCTTGATGCAAACTCATGGGGGCGGCAACAGCCGCAAGCAACTGTTCCGGGAGCGCCTTGGGGTGCTTCGCGATACCGCCGTGAAGCGGCATCTACCGGAAGGGCGCTGGACGCGCCGCCATTGGATCCACGCCAGCCTGTTCACCACCATCGGCATCCTGATGGCGACCATCGTGCCGGGCTTCTCCAGCGCGATCCAGGTGCCGGTGTCCGAGCCGCGCAATACCCTGTTGCTTGACCTGCCCGAATTGTCGGCGGCGCGCCAGGCGGGTATCGCCGGCGACAGCTGGCAGGTGGTGCGAGTGAAACCGGGCCAGACCATGGGCGCGATCTTCGAGGAGCTGGGCATCCCGGCCGCCACGCTGCATCGCATCCTGGACAACGCCGACGCCAAGAAGGCATTGACGCGCCTGAAGCCGGGCACCGAGATCGCCTTCGACCTGCCGGTCACCGGCGGCCTGCGCACGCTGCGCTATGACCGCGATCCGAGCCATCGCGTCGAGCTGGTGATCGGTGCGGACAAGGTGACCGAGCGCGTGATCGCGCGCGAGACTACCACCCGCACCGTCGTACTGAGCGGGAAGGTGGGGCGTTCGTTGAACCGCTCGGCGCGCAAGGCCGGCCTGACATCCGCCAACATCAACTCGCTGACCGACGAAATCTTCAAGTACGACATCGATTTCAACTCCGACCTGGGCGGAGACGACCGTTTCAGCGTGGTGGTCGAACAGACCTGGCGCGAGGGCGAGTTGATCAGCACCGGTCCGGTGCAGGCCGCCACGTTCACCGTCGACGGCAAACTGCATTCGGGTTTCCGTTTCACCCGTCCCGGCGGCAAGCCCGAGTACTTCACCGCCGCCGGTCGACCGTTGAAGAAGAACTTCATCCGCATGCCGATCGCGTACGCACGCATGAGCTCGAAGTTCGGCGCGCGCCGCCATCCGGTGCTGGGCACGATGCGCATGCACAAGGGCGTGGACTATGCCGCGTCGACGGGCACGCCGATCATGGCGGCCGGCGATGGCCGCGTGCAGTTCGCGGGCTGGCAGGGCGGCTACGGCCGCACCGTGATCCTCGACCACGGCCGCGGCCACACCACCCTGTACGCGCACATGTCGCGCATGGGCAACATCAAGCAGGGCCAGCGCGTCGCGCAGGGCACGGTGATCGGGTATGTGGGCACCACAGGCCTGTCGACCGGTCCGCACCTGCACTACGAATTCCGCATCAACGGCGTGCACCGCAATCCGCTGTCGGTGACGATGCCGCCGCCGGAACCGTTGTCCGGCGCGCAACTGGCGGCGTACCGCACCTACACGGCCAATGCGCTGGCGCGCATCCGCACGGTGGAAGACATCATCTACGCCGACGTCGGCCCCACCGACGACAGCAAGGCGACCACCGTTGCCGCCGCGAAGCCCGCCCAAGGCAAGAAGGGCGGCAAGGGCTGACGGCCCCGCATGGCGGTGAGCCAGAAAAGGCGGGACACTGTCCCGCCTTTTTCTTTGCCTGAAGATCCCGCATGACCGACGCTGTCGACGCCAACGCTTCCGAGCTTTACCTGGGCCTGATGTCGGGTACCAGCGCCGACGGCATCGATGCCGCGCTCGTGCGCTTCGAAGGGGAAGGTCGTGCCCTGCGCTGCGAACTGGTGCACGCCCACACCTTCCACTGGGACACGGCACTGCGCACGACGCTCGTCGAGCTTGGCCAAGGGGCAGACACTGTGTCGCTGGATACCGTGGGCATGCTGGACGGCCGCATCGCGCTGGCCTTCGCCGACGCAGCGCTCTCCCTGCTGCAGGAAGCCGGTGTACCGCGCGGTCGCGTCCGCGCGATCGGCTCGCATGGGCAAACGATCCGCCACCGCCCCCACACGGACCCACCTTTCACCTGGCAGTTGGGCGATGGCAACGTGATCGCCGAGCGATCCGGCATCGCCACCGTGGCCGACTTCCGTCGCCGGGACGTGGCGGCGGGCGGCCAGGGCGCGCCCCTCATGCCGGCCTTCCATGCCGCGCTATTGGGGGCGCCACAGGAAGACCGCGCGGTGCTCAACCTGGGCGGCATCGCCAACTTCACGCTGCTGCCAAGCGCCGGCGATGTCCGCGGATTCGATACCGGTCCAGCGAACGCGCTGATGGATGCCTGGTGCGAGCGCCATACCGGCCACGCCTACGATGCACACGGCGCCTTCGCCGCCAGTGGACAGGTCGATGCCGCGCTGCTCGCCCGGCTGCTGGCCGACCCCTGGTTCGCCGTGCCGCCCCCCAAAAGCACGGGGCGCGAGCACTTCCATCTGGACTGGCTGCAGGCACGCATGGACGGGGTTACCGTGTCGAACGCGGACGTACAGTCGACCTTGCTGGAACTCACCGCGCGAACCGTGGCGGATGCGTTGCAAATGACGCAACCCGACACGCGGCGCGTGCTGGTCTGCGGCGGTGGTGTGCGGAATCCGGTGCTGATGGCGCGGCTTGCTGCCCACCTGCCGCAAGCGGTGGTGGAGTCGACGGCCACCCATGGCCTGGACCCCGATTACGTGGAAGCAATGGGCTTCGCGTGGCTGGCACGCGAAACGCTGGCGGGTCGTCCCGGCAACCTGCCCGCCGTCACCGGCGCATCGGGCCGCCGCGTGCTCGGCACGGTGTATCCGGCCTAGAACCCCTTGCCGGGCGGAACACTCTTCAGCGCACTGATCGCCTCGGCGAGCGCATTGACCTCTCGATCATCGAAGCCGCCACGGACTTCCGCCTCGCAGACGAACAGGCCCTGCTCCAGCAGGTTGAAGATGGTGTCGTGGATCGGCCAGCCCCGCGCCTGCGAGACACGGCGGATGCGCTCGGCGAGGATCGGGTCCACGTCCTTCAGCACGATGTCGGTCATTGCCCCGTCCCCTGCATACCCCTTGGCCGGACTTTAGCGCACGCGCTCAGTCCGGTGCCCCGTCCGCCGACCGGTCGATGCCACTCGCCGGCTCGTGGTCGCCGCCGAACCGGATGCGCGGGGCCAGCCAGAAGAACAGCGCGACCGCCGGGATCGCCACCAGGGCGGTTATCCAGAAATACACCCCGTACCCCGTCTGCTCCACGATACCGCCGGACACCGCGCCCAACAGCTTGCCCGGCAGCATCACCAGCGACGAGAACAACGCGTACTGGGTGGCGGTGAAGCGCTGGTTGACCAGCGCCGACAGGAACGCCACCAGCGTGGTGCCCTGGAAGCCCTGAGCGAGGTTCTCGCCGGAGATCACCAGTGTCAGCCGCCAAAGATCGCCATCAGCGCCTATCAGCCATACGTACAGCAAGTTACTGACTGCACCAAGCACAATGCCCGCGAGCAGCGGCCACTTCACGCCCCAACGCGCGACCGCAATGCCGGCGATGAAGACGCCGACGATGCCCATCCACACACCCCATAGCTTGGACACCGTGCCGATCTCGGTCTTGGTGAAACCTTGACCCAGGTAGAACGGCGCCATGATGCCGCCGCCCAGCGATTGGTCAGATACCTTCGCCAGCAAGATGAACGCCAACAGTGCCAGCGCCAGCGCCGCGCCAAAGCGTCGGAAGAAATCGAGGAAGGGCTCCACGACACCCACGTACAAGCCTTCGCTCCAGGTCGTCACCTGCACGCGAAGGACTTCGGGTTCGCGCGACATCAGCACCGCGATGACCGGTATCAGCATGACGGCCGCCATCGCCTGATAGACCCGCGGCCACGCTACGTGGTCGGCCATCACCAACGCCAGCATGCCGGTGATGATCAGCGCGATCCGATAGCCGAGCGAATAGGTTGCCAGCAATGCGCCTTGGGATTCCTGCGGTGCGATCTCGATGCGGTAAGCGTCGACGGCAATATCCAGTGTCGCGCCGGCGAACGCCGTCATCAGGGTGATCCATACGAACGGCCCCAGCCGACCTGGAGTCAGTTGCGCCATCAGCAGCAGGCCGATGGCGACGACGATGAGCGCCAGCAGCAGCCAGCCGCGCCGTTGCCCGAGCCGCCCCAGCAGCGGCAACCGCCAGCGATCCACCAGCGGGGCCCACAGGAACTTCAGCGAATAGGTCAGACCAGCGCTGGCGATCAGGGTGATGTTTTTCAGTTCAAGGCCGTTTTCGGTCAACCAATAGGCCAACGTCAAACCGACCAGCAGGAACGGCATGCCCGAGGCAAAGCCGAAGAAGAACATCGTCCACGCCGACGGCTGCGCGAACGCACGCCAGACCGAAGGCTTGCCGGGACGTTCGCTCGCCGTCGTCGTCATCAGGTGTAGTCCACCGTGAAGGGGGCATGGTCGGAGAAACGCTGCTCGCGGTAGATCGAACACGCCTTCAGGCGATCACGCAGCGACGGCGTGACGAACTGGTAGTCGATGCGCCACCCCACGTTGTTGGCACGCGCCGCGCCACGGTTGCTCCACCAGGTGTAGTCCTGCCCTTCCGGATGCAGCACGCGGTAGGCGTCGACCCAGCCACCGTCATCCACGCACATGCCGTTCAACCAGTCGCGCTCAGGCGGCAGGCAGCCGGAGTTCTTCTGGTTGCTGGTCCAGTTCTTGATGTCCAGCCGGCTGCGCACGATGTTCCAGTCGCCGCACAGCACGTAGTGACGGCCACTGCGGCGCCACTCGTCCAGCGTGGGCGCCAGCCAATCCATCACCTTGAACTTGAAACCCTGCCGCTCGTCGCCCGATGAGCCCGACGGGATGTAGAACGACACCACGCTCAGATCGCCGAAGCGCGCCTCGATGTAGCGGCCCTCTTCGTCGAAATCCGGCCAGCCCAGCGCCGTGCGGACCTCGTCCGGCTCGCGCTTCGCGTAGATCGCCACGCCGCTGTAGCCCTTCTTGGTGGTCGCGTCGCGGAACCAGGCCTTGTAGCCGGCCGGAAGGAATTCGGGGCCGGCCAGCTGGTGTTCCTGCGCCTTGGTCTCCTGCACGCACAGCACGTCGGCGTCCTGCGCGGTGAACCAGTCGAAGAAACCCTTGGTGGCCGCCGAGCGCAGGCCGTTGGCGTTGAAGCTGATGATGCGCATATGCACGTCGTTCGTCGGAAACCGGGCAAGCGTACCCGAACCGGCGCAGCCATCGCGCGACGCCGGCCGATGGGCGGGTATCCTGTCGTCTCACCTGTTCAGTCCCCGCCGCCCATGTCCGACCACCGCTCCCGCTTCCTCCAGCTCGCGCTGCACGCACAGGCTCTGCGCTTTGGCCAGTTCACGCTGAAGTCGGGGCGCCAGAGTCCGTACTTCTTCAACGCCGGGCGTTTCGACAGCGGGGCGCGCTTGGCCGGGTTGGCCGGCTGTTATGCCGATGCAGTGGAAGAGGCCGACCTGTCGTTCGACCTGCTGTTCGGCCCCGCCTACAAGGGCATCCCCCTGGCGACCGCGGTGGCGTGCGAGTTCGCCCGTCGCGGCCGCGACCTGCCGGTGGCATTCAACCGGAAGGAAGCCAAGGACCACGGCGAGGGCGGCCTGCTGATCGGTGCGCCGCTGGAAGACCGCCGCGTGCTGATCGTCGACGACGTCATCACCGCCGGCACCGCCATCCGCGAGGCGCTGGGCCTGATCCGCGCCGGCGGCGGCACGCCGGCTGGCATCGTGGTGGCGCTGGACCGGCAGGAAGTACTCGGTGAACCCGGCGCCGGCGGTGTCCGCAGGTCGGCGGCGCAATCGGTAGCCGAGGAAACCGGCGTGCCGGTGGTGGCGGTGGCCAGCCTGCATGACCTGCTTGCATTTGCCGGCGAAAGCGCCGACCTTGTCCGCCATCGTGACGACCTGCTGGCCTATCGGGCCCGCTACGGCAGCGCGACCCAGGACTGAAGCAGCAGGGGGCTGCCATGACCGTCCGCATTTCCTACCTGCTGGCTGCCGCACTCCTGGCCACGCCCCTGGCGTTCGCCCAGGGCAACAAGGGCGCGGCCAAGCCCGTGGTCAACAAGAAGCTCTTCTGTTGGGAAGAGAAGGGCCAGCGCGTCTGCAGCGACGCGCTGCCTGCCGATGCCGTCAATATCGCGCGCGACGAGATCAGCGCCACCAGCGGCTTGCGCACCGGCGGCGTTGACCGTGCATTGACGGACGAAGAGCGCGCGCTGGCGGCCATCGCTGCCCAGCAGCAGCTGATCGATGCCGCTGCCGCGGACATGCGCCGGCGCACCGACGCGGCCATGCTGCTGTCGTACCGCAGCGAAGAAGAACTGCGCCGCGTCTTCAACGAACGTACGGCCATCGTCGACAACAACGTCCGCACGGCCAGCTACAACACCGTCAGCCTGCGCGATGGCCTCATCAGCCTGCTGCAGACCGCCGGCGACCGCGAACTGGCGGGACAGCCGGTATCCAAGGAAATGGCCGCCTCCATCCGCCAGCGGCACGCCGAACTCGTGCGTACCCGCCACCTGCAGCAGAGCTTCGAGAAACAACGCGCGGAACTGGACGTGGAGATCACCGACATCCTGCAGCGTTTCCGCGCAATGAAGGGCGTCACGCCCGAACAGGCGGAAGACGCGATGCTCGATGCCACGCCGGCAGCAGGCACGGCGTCCACCCGCAGGTGATGCCCATGCAGCGCGCGCGACGCGCTCTGTGAAAGCACAACGCCGGGCAATGCCCGGCGTTGTCATCTTGGCCATCGACGCGCGCGCGGGGCGTCAGAACGTCATCTTCAACTCAGGCGCCAGCGCCTGCAGGCGGGTGCGGAATTCGGTCTTGATGCGTTCCAGCGCGGCCGTGTTGTCGGCTTCGAACCGCAACACCAGGATCGGCGTGGTGTTGGAGGCACGTACCAGGCCCCACCCATCGTCCCAGTCCGCGCGCAGGCCATCGATGGTGGACAGGCGCGCGCCCTCGAACTCCACCCCGTCGACGAAGCGCTCGACGATGGGATGCGGGGTGCCTTCCAGCACGTCGACCTTGATCTCCGGCGTGGAGACGCCATCCGGCAGGTCGGCCAGCACTTCGGACGGCGTTTCCGCCCGGTTGGCGAGGATCTCCAGCAGGCGGGCGGCCGAATACAGGCCGTCGTCGAAGCCGTACCAGCGTTCCTGGAAGAAGAAGTGGCCGCTCATCTCGCCGGCCAGTTCCGCACCACTCTCGCGCATCTTGGCCTTGATCAGGGAATGCCCGGTCTTCCACATCATCGGCGTACCGCCGTGGCGCAACACCCAGCCCTGCAGCTTTCCGGTGCACTTCACGTCGTAGATGATCAGTGCGCCGGGGTTGCGCTCCAGCACATCGGCGGCGAACAGCATCAGCAGGCGGTCCGGGAAGATGATCGCGCCCTCCTTGGTCACCACGCCCAGGCGGTCGCCATCGCCGTCGAAGGCCAGGCCGATATCGGCGTCGAAGCGTTTCACCGTCTGGATCAGGTCTTCCAGGTTGTGCGGTTCGCTCGGGTCCGGATGGTGGTTGGGGAACGTGCCGTCGACCTCGCAGTACAGCGGGATGACGTCGGCGCCGATGGCTTCCAGCAATTGCGGCGCGATGTCGCCCGCCACGCCGTTGCCGGCGTCGACGACGATCTTCAACGGACGCTCCAGTTGCACGTCGTCGGCGATGCGCTGGATGTAGTCGGCCGAGACGTCCCGTTGCTGCAGGTCGCCCGGCACCGCGGCCAGGTACAGGCGGTTGTCGCGGATGCGTTCGTACAGGTCGGTGATGGCGTCGCCCGACAGGGTCTGGCCGCCGACCACGATCTTGAAGCCGTTGTAGTCCGGCGGATTGTGGCTGCCGGTGACGGCCACGCAACTGCCGGCGCGCAGGTGGTAGGCGCCGAAGTAGGCCACCGGCGTCGGCGCCAGGCCGATGTCGATGACGTTGCGGCCCGCCTTGCGCAGGCCTTCGATCAGCCCGCCGACCAGGTCCGGTCCGGACAGGCGGCCATCACGCCCGACCACGATGTCCATCAGGTCCTCGTCGCGCATCACCGAGCCGATGGCCAGGCCGATCAGTTCGGCGACCTCGTTGCTCAGCGACTTTCCGACGATGCCGCGGATGTCGTAGGCGCGGAAGATGCCCGGATCCACTTCGACCGTCTTGCCATCGGCCTGCCGGTAGGCCTCCCCTTCCTGGTCGGTCGACGCAGGGCGCACCGTCGGCGCGGGAGGAGGATCGCGAAGCAGCGCCTCGCCCAGGGTGGGTTCGTCCGTGTCGTGCATCTCTGCTCCTTTCTTTCCCAACCGTCCCAGGCGGACACCTCCGCGCGCGACCAGCACGGACGCGATGGCCAGGCCGGCCAGCAGGGCCGCCACCACCAGCGCCGGGATGGCTCCCATGCCCAACGGACCGGATTCGCTGTCCGGTGCCGCCGTCGCCACGCGCAGGCCCGTCTTGCCCACCGCATGCGCCATGCGCTCGGCGCCATCCGCTAGCCGGCTATCGCCGCGTTGCTGGACGGAATAGCCGCCCTGGCGCAGCGCGAGGTAGCCGCCGGACGGCAACGCCACGCCATCGAAACCGGCGGTCAGGCGGGCCAGGGGCACGCGCACGTACAGCACGCCCTGCGGCACGGCGGTCGCCATGCCGAAAGCGGTCTTCTTGTCGTCCTTCACCACGCGGGTCGCCACCGCGTCGCCCTGCATGCCCGCCTCCAGCAAGGCCAGCTTGCTGAAACCGAATGCACCCGCGTCGTCATACGCGGCCTGCAGCTCGCCGTCGAGGATCTCGACCTGTTCCACCCCGGCCCATCCGTCGCGGATGGCGGCCACGGCAGCGGACGTGTCGTTGGCGGCCAGTGCCGCCTTGACCGGTGCGGACGCCAGCCGTTGCTGCAACTGCTTGACCTGCGCCGCATGGCTGGACTGCACCGCCTCCACCGCACGGTCGCGCGCGCGCTCGACGTCTTCCAGCAGCCGCGCGTCGCGCCATTGCCGGATACCGCTCCACGCAAGCAATGCGGCCAGCAGTGCCAACAGCACCGCCAGCTTCGGCAATGCGCCGCGCAGGTCGCCCACGGGAATCCGCTTGCGGCTCTCGTTCGTCGTATTCATCGGCTTGTCCCCTGTCACCGCACGCCGGTGTGGCCGAAACCACCCGTCCCCCGTGCGCTGTCGGCGAAAGTATCCACCACTTGCAGGCTCACGCGCACGACCGGCAGCACCATGACCTGGGCGATGCGGTCGCCGGGCTGGATGGTGAAGGTCTCGTGGCCCCGGTTCCACACGCTGATCAGCAGCGGGCCCTGGTAATCGGCGTCGATCAACCCGGTGCCGTTGCCCAGCACGATGCCGTGCCGGTGCCCCAACCCTGAACGCGGCAGCACCACCGCGCACAGCGCGGGGTCGCCGAGGTGCAGGGCGATGCCGCTGGGCACCAGCGCGGCGTCGCCGGGCTCGAGCACCAGCGGGGCGTCCAGCGCGGCACGCAGGTCCATGCCGGCACTGGCCTCGGTGGCATAGGCCGGCAGCGGCCATTCGTCGCCGAAGCGCGGATCCAGCAACTTCACTTCCACCGCCCGGGGCTGGCTCATGCGTTCAGTCGCTCCACGATCAGGTCGATCAGTTCATCGGCCAGCTGCGTCTTCGGTGCAGAGGCGAAATTCCGCTCTCCGTCCTTCCAGTACGCCGTCATCGCGTTCTGGTCGCTTTCGAAACCGCCATCGGCGATGCCCACGCGATTGGCCACGATCATGTCCAACCGCTTGGCTTCCAGCTTCTTGCGCGCGTACTCGGCCACGTTGTTGGTTTCGGCGGCGAAACCGACCACCAGCTTCAGCGCCTGCGTCTGCGCAGCGACCTCGGCCAGGATGTCGGGCGTGCGCACCAGGTCCAGCGCCAGCGACTCGCTGGACTTCTTGATCTTGTTGGCGGCGGGCTCACGCGGCGTGTAATCCGCCACGGCGGCGGCACCGATGTAGATGTCGGCGGGCAGCGCGGCGAACACGGCGTCGTGCATCTGCGCGGCCGAACGCACGTCGACGCGGCGGACGCCTGCCGGTGTGGGCAGGTGCACGGGGCCGGCGACCAGGGTGACGCTGGCGCCACGCCGTGCGGCGCTCGCGGCGACGGCGAAGCCCATCTTGCCGCTGCTGCGGTTGCCGAGGTACCGGACCGGGTCCAGGTCTTCATAGGTCGGGCCGGCGCTGACCACCACCTTCAGTCCGGCCAGGTCCTGCGGCTGCTTCGACAGCGTGCCGGCGTGGCCTGCCAGCGCCGCGACGATCTCCTCCGGCTCGGCGAGACGGCCGGGGCCGGACTCGCCCTCGGCGAGCGGGCCATCGTTCGGGCCGATCACCTGCACATCGCGACTGCGCAAGGTGGCCAGGTTGGCCTGGGTGGCGGGGTGCTGCCACATGCGGTGGTTCATCGCCGGCGCGATGGTGATGGGCGCGGTCGTCGCCAGGCACAGCGTCGTCACCAGGTCGTCGGCCAGGCCATGCGCCAGCCGCGCCATCAGGTCGGCAGTCGCCGGCGCGACGACCACGCGGTCGGCCCAGCGCGCAAGCTCGATGTGTCCCATCGCCTGTTCCGCGGCGCTGTCCCACAACGTGGTGCGCGTGGGCTGGCCGGAGAGCGCCTGGAAGCTCAATGGGGTGACGAACTGCTGCGCGCCCGCCGTCATGGCGACCTGCACGTGCGCCCCCGCGTCGCGCAACCGGCGCACCAGTTCCAGCGCCTTGTAGGCGGCGATGCCGCCCCCCACGCACAGCAACAGGCGTTGTCCCGCGAGACCCTGCGTCTTGTCCGATCCACTCACGTCGGCCCATTCCTACGTCGATTCAGGCGATTAGCTTACCCGAACGCCCCGTTCGCCCCGATGCCGACACGGCCGCCGTCCGTCGACGATGGCCGCATGCACATACGCGACTGGCCCCAGGACGAACGACCCCGCGAGAAGCTGCTGGCCCGCGGCCCCGCCAGCCTCAGCGATGCGGAACTGCTGGCCATCTTCCTCGGCTCCGGCCTGCGCGGCCGCGATGCCGTCGCTACTGCCCGCGAACTGCTCGCCCACCATGGTCCGCTGCGCGCCCTGCTGGAGCGTCCGCCTGCGGAGCTCACCGACCTGCCCGGCCTGGGTCCGGCCCGTGCGTGTGCCCTCGCCGCCGCCCTGGAACTGGGCACACGATTGCTGCACGCATCGCTGGAGCGGGGTGACGCGATCGGAGACCCCGATGCCGCAGGCCGCTATTTCGCGCACCGGTTGCGCGGCCGCCCGCACGAGGTCTTCGCCGCGCTGTTCCTCGACACGCGCCACCGTGTACTGGCGTTCGAGGAATTGTTCCAGGGCTCGGTGGACAGCGCCGAGGTGCATCCGCGCGAGGTCGCGCGACGCGCGCTGGCGCTGAACGCCACGGCCCTCATCGTCGGACACAACCATCCGTCGGGCTGTGCCGAGCCCTCCGCCGCCGACCGCGCGGTGACGCAACGCCTGAAGCAGGCACTGGCGCTGGTGGACGTGCGCCTGCTGGACCATTTCGTCATCGGCGACGGGCCACCGCAGTCGATGGCAGCGCGCGGCTGGGTCTGACGCAGGCGGCTGAACCGCGCCGATCCCACGCAGGGACCGGGAAAACCTAGAATAGGCGGTTCCCACGCAACACGACGGTCTTCCGTGAAAGCTTCCCTCCGCGCCTTGATCGCCCAGGGCATCGATGCCCTGCGCGCCGCCGGCACCCTGCCGGCCGACACCGCCACGCCCGAATTCGTGGTCGAGCGACCCAAGACCCGCGAGCACGGCGACTTCGCCACCAACGCCGCGATGCTGCTGGCCAAGGCCGCGCGCAGCAATCCGCGCGCCATCGCGACCGCGCTGGTCGCCGCCCTGCCGGCCAGCGACGACGTCGCCAAGGTCGAGATCGCCGGCCCCGGCTTCATCAATTTCCACCTGAGCCCGGGCGCCTACCAGCGCGAAGTGACCACCGCCCTCGCCCAGGGAGCCGCCTATGGCCGCAACAACAGCGGGCAGGGCCGCACCGTCGGCGTCGAATACGTGTCGGCCAACCCGACCGGACCGCTGCATGTCGGCCACGGCCGCGCCGGCGTGATCGGCGACTGCATCGCGCGCGTGCTGGCCGCCAATGGCTGGGACGCGAAGCGCGAGTTCTACTACAACGACGCCGGCGTCCAGATCGACAACCTGGCCAAGTCCACGCAGGCGCGCGCCCTGGGCCTGACGCCCGACAGCGAGGGTTGGCCGGAAGACGGCTACCGCGGCGATTACATCGCCGACGTGGCGCAGGCGTACCTCAACGGCGATTCCGTCGAGGTCGAAGGTCTCGTGGTCACCGGCGCGAAGGATCCGCAGGACCTCGACGCCGTCCGCCGTTTTGCCGTCGCCTACCTGCGCCGCGAGCAGAACCTCGACCTCGCCGCATTCGGCGTGTCGTTCGACCGCTACTTCCTGGAAAGCTCGCTGTACGCCGACCAGAAGGTGGAGGAAACCGTGCGCAAGCTGGTCGCTTCCGGCCACACCTACGAAGAAGGCGGTGCGTTGTGGCTGAAGTCCACCGACTTCGGCGACGACAAGGACCGCGTCATGCGCAAGTCCGACGGCAGCTACACCTACTTCGTGCCGGACGTGGCCTACCATCTGTCCAAGTGGCAGCGCGGCTACACGCGCGCGATCACCGAACTGGGCGCGGACCACCACGGCTCGCTGGCCCGCGTGAAGGCCGGCCTGCAGGCGCTGAACGAAGGCATCCCGGCGGGCTATCCGGAGTACGTGCTGCACCAGATGGTCACGGTGATGCGTGGCGGCGAGGAAGTGAAGCTGTCCAAGCGCGCCGGCAGCTACCTGACCCTGCGCGACCTGATCGAAGAGGCCGGCGCCGATGCCACGCGCTGGTTCCTGATCGCGCGCAAGCCGGACTCGCAACTCACGTTCGACATCGACCTGGCGCGCGAGCAGAGCAAGGACAATCCGGTTTTCTACGTGCAGTACGCCCACGCCCGCGTGTGCAGCCTGCTGCGCCGCGTGGTCGAGAAGGGCTTCGCTGCCTACGACCAGGCGGCCGGCATCGCCGGGTTGCCTGCGCTCACGGACGACGGCTCGCTCGCCTTGATGGTGGAACTGTCGCGGTATCCGGAAGTCGTGGAGGCCGCCGGCGCATCGCTGGAACCGCATGCCATCGCGCAATACCTGCGCGAACTGGCCTATGCTTTCCAGGCGTGGTACGACGGCGAACCCATCCTTGTCGACGATGCCGACGAGCGCAATGCGCGACTCGCGCTGGCCGTGGCGGTCCGCCAGGCGCTGGCGAATGGACTTGACCTGTTGGGCGTCAGCGCGCCCGAAAAGATGTGAGTGGAGAGCAGTAGATGGCAGCAAGGCGCGGCAAGAACCAGGCCACCCGTAATTCCAGTCACGCCACGCCCGCCTGGGTGTGGCTGGTGCTCGGCCTGCTGATCGGCCTGGCGGTGTATTTCATCGTGCCCGGCCTGGGCAAGAAGGACGGCGATGGCTTCTTCCGTCCGCAGCCCAATCCGGATGCGCAGCCGGCGCCCATCGACAGTGCCGACGTCGAGTCGGTCGTGCCCGACGCGCCTGCGGGCGATACGCCGGCCATTGCCACGACGACGGACGAATCCGCCGCGAAGGAAACCCAGTACGACTTCTACACATTGCTGCCCGGCAAGGAAGTGCAGATGTCCGATGCGGAGCTGGCCGCCAGCGCGCGCGAGGAGGACGCCCGCAAGGCGCGCGCCGCACTGAACGGACAGGCCACCACGCCGACCGACGCGACGCCGGCCCAGCCCACGCCGATCAACGAAACCGCGCCTACGCGCGCTGCGGAGACGCCGCGCACGGCGGAGACCGCGCCGGCAACGACGCCCAAGCCGACGGCCACCGTGGCCAGCGCCGATACCGGCGCGCGCTACATCCTGCAGGCGGGAGCGTTCGGTGCCTCCGGCGATGCCGAGGCGACCAAGGCGAAGATCGCGATGCTCGGCCTCAGCGCCCGCGTCGAATCGGCACAGATCAACGGCACGACGGTCTACCGCGTGCGCATGGGCCCGTACGGCACCGCCAGCGAACTGGCCGAAGCCAAGCAGAAGCTCGCCAGCAGCGGATTGCCCGCGATGGCGGTCAAGGCGCAGTGACCTCGCCCCGCCCTTCCTGGCAGCGCCTGCTGCTGGCCACGCTGCTGACCTTGTTCGCCCTGCTGCTCGGCGCCGCACTCAGCGGTCTGTTGCCGGAGGGCTGGCGCCGCGGCATGCCGACGGGGCTGGGTTATCTGGCGCCCCTGAGCTATCTCATCACCGCCGGTTGCATGGCCCTGGGCGGCGCACTGGCCGGGCGCAGGTTCATCATCATCGCGGTGGGCCTGAGCATGGCGCTGTGGGCCAGCACGCTGGTGATGTTGCTGGGCATCAGCCCCGTCCAGCACGATGGCGCTTCGCCACTCGTTGCCATCCTGCGTGGCAACGCACTGAACATGCTGCTGTCGGTCGCTGCCGCCGCCCTGGGAACGCTCGCCGGTGCCTACTGGCGCGACCACCGCCAGGCCCGCCGCGCCCGGGCATCCTGATTCCCCGCTCCGCTGGAAACGCCATGACCCGTACCGCTCTCATCACCGGCGCCACGTCCGGCTTCGGCGCCGCTGCTGTCCGCCGTTTCGCGGCCGCCGGTTGGCGTGTCATCGCCACGGGTCGCCGAGCCGATCGCCTGCAGGCGCTGGTCGATGAGCTCGGTGCCGACACGGTGCACGCGGCCGCGTTCGACATCCGCGATGAAGCCGCCATGGACGCCGCTCTCGCGGCGCTGCCGGACGGCTTCCGCGACATCGACCTGCTGGTGAACAACGCCGGTCTCGCCCAGGGCACGCTGCCCGCACAGACCGCGCTTCTGTCGGACTGGCGCACGATGATCGACACCAACATCACCGCACTGGTCACGCTGACGCACCGCCTGTTGCCCCAGCTGGTCGAGCGCAAGGGCGCGATCATCAACATCAGCTCGGTCGCCGGCGTGTATCCGTATCCCGGTGGCAATGCCTACGGGGGCAGCAAGGCCTTCGTCAGCCAGTTCTCGCTGGGCCTGCGCAGCGACCTCCACGGCACCGGCGTGCGCGTGACCACGATCGAGCCCGGCATGGCCGAAACTGAGTTCACCCTGGTGCGCACGCACGGCGACCAGGCCGCGTCCGACAAGCTCTATACCGGCGCGAACCCGATGACCGCCGAGGACATCGCCGAGTCGATCTTCTACGTCGCCACGCTGCCGCCACACCTCAACATCAACCGGCTGGAAATCATGCCGGTGACGCAGTCGTTCGCGGGATTCCAGGTACATCGCGACGCCTAGACGGAGCGTCCACGCCGGTCGCACGGCGATTTTTCCTGCCCGGATTGAACCGTTTCCGCTCAATCCGGCACCTTGATTCCCGATGGAAGGCGACAGGGGCAGGCACGTGCAGCGGGACACGGAACGGATACTGGACGAGTACCTCGCCGCGGCGGCCCGAACGGGCAACCGCGCCGCATGGGAGCGTCTGGTCGCGCGCTGGCACCCGCGCCTGTTGCGCCACGCGTGGCGCCTGACCGGTCATCCGGACCTCGCCCACGACATGGTGCAGGAGGCGTGGGTCGAGATCGTGCGCGGCCTGCGCCGCCTGGACGACATCGCGGCCTTCCCGGCGTGGGCGTTCCGGATCGTCACCCGCCGCTGCGCCCGCGCGATCCGTGGACGACAGGTCGAGCGCGCCCATCTCGTCGAGGCCGGGCTCGACGAGATGGCGGGCGAACAGGACGCCGCCGGCGAGCGCGCGTCGGAGCTGGCCGTCGTCAGGGCGGAAATGCAGGCCCTGCCAGCGCCCCAGCGTGCGGCGCTGTCGCTGTTCTACCTGGAAGACCTGAGCGTGGCGGAGATCGCCGTCGCGCTCGACGTGCCCCCGGGAACGGTCAAGACCCGGCTGATGCATGCGCGGCGCAAGATCCGCGCGCGACTGGAAGGAATCTCCGATGGACAAGACTGACGACATGATCAAGCAGACACTCTCGGCCGAGGATCGCGACCTGCTGGCGCGACACGGCGAACCCGGCTATTTCTCGCAGGCCTTCGGTCTGTTCCGCGGCTCGCTCGGCTGGGTGGTGTGGGTGGCCTACCTCTGCGGCATCGTCGCCTTCGCAGGCTTCGGCGTGTCGCTGTGGCGGAGCTGGCATGCCACCGACGCATTGACCGCCGTGCAATGGGGCGTGCTGGCGGTCGTGCTGTTCCAGTTCACGACGATCATGAAGTCGTTCCTGGGCAGCCACATGGAGGCCAACCGCATGCTGCGCGAACTCAAGCGCGTGGAGCTGCAGCTCGCCCTGCTGCGGGATGCCGCAAGCAAGAACCCGTGAGCGCGGAACCGCGAGCCCCGCGATGAGCCTGGAACTGCGCCCGTGCCGGCTCCTCTTTCGGCTGCTGACGACGTTGCTGCAGGTGATGCTGGCCTGCTGCAGCGGCACCGCGTGGTCTTGAACGGTGGCCACGCGCGAATGAGTCCAGCCGCCACGTAGCGTGCGCCATGCGCGCGTCACGTGGAATCACGCATCGCGTGGTCGTGCGCGTAGCGCAGGCTACGCGAGGAGCCAGACGTAACCGCGCAGGCCAGCTTGCAGTCCTTCGGTGAGAGGTCTGATCGCCCGCCGCGAAGACGCCCGCACGTAGCGTGCGCCATGCGCACGTCGTCACGCGGTTTCAGGCCGCACGAGGTCGCACGCGCGGCGCGCGCTACGCCAGCGGTTCGTCCGAGAGGTAGGTGTAGCCGGTCAGGCCCGCTTCCAGCGCGTCGGCCAGCAGTTGCGATTCCGCCGCCTGCAGGCCGGCTTCCTCCACGCGCTGCCGATATACCGCGCGCAGGTCGTCCAGCTTGTAGCCCACGTAGTCGAGCATCACGTCGGTGGTGTCGCCGCGGCGCTGCTGGGTGATCAGATAGCCGGCGCCCGCGTCGGCACTGACTTCCACCGCGTCGGTGTCGCCGAACAGGTTGTGGATGTCGCCGAGGATTTCCTGGTACGCACCGACCAGGAAGATGCCCAGCCGGTAACTCTCGCCCGGCTTCAGCGCATGCAGCGGCAGCGAGGAATCCAAGCCTTCGTTCTCGACGTAGGTCTTGACCATGCCGTCAGAGTCGCAGGTCATGTCGGCGATGATGCCGCGCCGCGCCGGCGCTTCGTCGAGGCGTTCGATCGGCACGATCGGGAACACCTGGTCGATCGCCCACACGTCCGGGATCGATTCGAACACGCTGAAGTTGACGAAGTACTTGTCGACCAGGCGCTCATTGAGTTCGTCCAGCAGGTCGCGGTGGCTGCGCTCGTCGCTGCTCAGGCGCGCGCGCACGGCATGGGCGATGGCGTAGAACAGGTCGTCGATGCGCGCCCGGTGCACCAGGTCGATCTGGCCCAGCGCGTACAGCGACAGGCCTTCGCTATGGTGGTGCTGCGCCTCGTGAAAGAGCTCCACCGCCGGGCGCGTGTCGAGCTCGCCGTGGATCTCGCGCAGGTGGCGGATCACCGACGGCTCGTCGTCGTGCGACGGTGGCACGCGGCCTTCCGGCGCCTGTTCCACTTCCGACACGTTGACCACCAGCACCGCGTGGTGCGCGGTCATCGCACGGCCGCACTCGGTGACGATGCGGGGCGGCGTCAGGCCGTTCTGCTCGCAGGCTTCGGCCAGCGGCTGCACGATGTTGCTGGCGTACTGGCCGATACCGTAGTTGATCGAGCAGTAGCTGCGCGAGCGGGTACCTTCGTAATCGATGCCGAGGCCGCCGCCGACGTCGACATGGCTGATGGTCGCACCCAGCTTCGACAGCTCGACGAAGTACCGCGTCGCCTCGCGCATGCCGTTGGCGATGTCGCGCACGTTGCTGATCTGCGAGCCCATGTGGAAATGCAGCAGGCCCAGCGTGTCCTGCAGGCCGGCGTCGCGCAGCTGCTTCCACAGGTCCAGCACCTGGCGTGGGGACAGGCCGAACTTGGCCTTGTCGCCGCCGCTGTTCTGCCACTTGCCCGCACCCAGTGTGGCCAGGCGCATGCGCACGCCCAGACCGGGCTTCACGCCCAGCGCACGTGACTCTTCGATGACAAGTGCCAGCTCGGACGGCTTCTCGATGACGATGAAGGTCTGCAGGCCCAGCTTGCGGCCGATCAGTGCAAGACGGATGTACTCGCGGTCCTTGTAGCCGTTGCAGACGATCAGGCCGCCCGGGCGTGACAGCGCCAGCACCGCCATCAGCTCGGGCTTGCTGCCGGCTTCCAGGCCGAAGCCTTCGCCGGCGTGTGAGGCCAGCGTGCCGGCGACGCCACGATGCTGGTTGACCTTGATCGGATAGACCGCCGTGTAGCCGCCCTTGTAGTCCCAATCGGCCTGCGCCTGCGCGAACGCGGCCTGCAGCTTGCCCAGGCGGTCGCCGAGGATGTCCGGGAAGCGCACCAGCAGCGGCAGCTGGGCACCCTGCGCGCGTGCGGCGTCCACGACATCCGGCAGCGGGATGAGCGGACCCTGCGCACCCTTCGGTGACACCACGATGCGGCCGGCGGCGTCCACGTCGAAATACCCTTCGGCCCAGTGCGGGACGGAGTAGGTCTTGCGGGCGTGGTCGGTGGACCAGGACATGGCGTTTTCCAAGGTGAGGCGAGCGGACGCGCATTCTACAGGCTGCGGTCACATGGGTCCGTTACAATGCGCGCCGCGCTCAAGCCCCTCTCCCCTCGGGAGAGGGGTTGGGGTGAGGGTACGGCGAATCCATGATGGTTCGGACGCCGCTGCCTTCGCCGCACCCTCATCCGGCGCTTCGCGCCACCTTCTCCCGGAGGGAGAAGGGAACAACCTCCGCTTTCCGCTCGCAGGACACCACCCCATGACCGCCAACGACACCTGGTTCATCGAACACTTCTCGCACACCGGCTCGGCCATCGGCTTCCGCACCACCGGCAAGCTGGACGAGGTGCAGTCGCCGTTCCAGAAGATCGAGATCTACGACAGCACCGACTGGGGCAAGTTGATGGTGATCGACGGCGCGATGATGCTGACCACGCGCGACAACTTCTTCTACCACGAGATGATCAGCCATCCGGTGCTGTTCACCCACGCCGCGCCGAAGCGCGTGGTGATCATCGGCGGCGGCGACTGCGGCACGCTGCGCGAGGTGCTGAAGCATCCGGGCGTGGAGAAGGCGACCCAGTGCGACATCGACGAGCAGGTCACCCGCATGGCGGAGAAATACTTCCCCGAACTGTGCGAGTCGAACAACGACCCGCGCGCCGAACTGCTGTTCGACGACGGCGTGGCCTACATGGCCAACTGCGAACCGGGCAGCGTCGACGTGGTCATCGTCGACTCGACCGATCCGGTCGGCCCTGCCGAGGGTTTGTTCAACAAGGCGTTCTTCGAGAGCTGCTACCGCGCGCTGAAGCCGGACGGCCTGCTGGTGCAGCAGTCGGAATCGCCGCTGGCGCTGCTGGACCTGATCAAGGACATGCGCGCGGAGATGGGCAAGGCCGGCTTCCAGTCGTTCAAGACGCTGCCGTTCCCGCAGCCGTGCTACCCGACCGGCTGGTGGAGCGTGACCATCGCCAGCAAAGCGGCCGGCGCCGACTTCGCGTTCCGCCAGGCGGATGCGGAAGCCAAGCCGTTCGACACGCTGTATTACACCGCGCACCTGCATACGGGCGTGCTGGTGGCACCGCCGTTCGTGGCGAAGGCGCTGGGGGAGTAAGGCGCGCCGTAAGAGGCAAACAAAAAGGCCCCGCTCATGCGGGGCCTTTTTCTTGGACGGCGGGATCGTAAGGACGGCGCTACGGCGAAAAGTCCTTCCACGCCGGGATCTGTTTACCACGTGCCTGCATGCGCAGCACCGCAGCCATCATCAGGCCGAACAGAACGCCCGCCACCAGGGCGAGCAGCGCGGCCCAGACCAGCGGCATGTCAGTGCGGCGCCACATCAGCAGCCACATCACCAGGCCCCAGAACACGCCGAAAAAACTTCCCATCAGCAACGCGATAGAGAAGAAGCCCGCCATCAACGGCGGCGGCACCTTCAGTCCCAGCTTCCAGAACAGCCGATACAACGGTGGCGCCGCCGTGCTTCGCCGGACACCTTTCGACTCGATGAACGCCAGCGCCTGCTGCAGGCGGGCGTCGAATGCAGGATCAGCCATGAGGCATCACAGCGCGTCGGCGTCGAGTTCGCCCGTCCGGATCCGCACCACCCGCTCCAGGTCATAGACGAACACTTTGCCGTCGCCGATCTTGCCGGTGCCGGCGGCCTTCACGATGGCCTCGACCACCTGCTCGGCCTGCTCGTCGGTCACCGCGACTTCCAGCTTCACCTTCGGCAGGAAATCGACGACGTACTCGGCGCCACGGTAAAGCTCGGTATGGCCCTTCTGGCGACCGAAGCCCTTCACCTCCGTGACGGTGATGCCGGCGATGCCGGTTTCCGCCAGCGCTTCGCGCACGTCGTCCAGCTTGAACGGCTTGATGATGGCCATGACCATTTTCATGCAGGGTCCTCCCTAGGATGCTGTCCGCAGGATAGCGTGCCCAAGCCGTGCGCGGTTGCGGCCGCGGGTCGTCTCGCGGTTCAATGACCGCCTCGCCGCCCGGACATTTCCGACAGCGCTGCGCAGCGAACCCCGATGGCGTACCGACCGGCCCGCCTCGCATGCTCGATGCACTGCCGGAGACCCCACATGATTGACTTCAACCACATCGACGACCTTGCCCGCCGCCTCAGCCAGCTGGTCCCGCCGGGCCTGCGCGACTCGCAGGAAGAGCTGCAGCAGACCTTCAAGGCCACCCTGCAGGCCGGGCTGGCGAAACTGGACCTGGTGACACGCGAAGAATTCGACGTTCAGCAGGCCGTACTGCTGCGCACGCGCGAGAAACTCGAAACGCTGGAACGCACCGTGGCCACGCTGGAAGCCCAGCTGGCCGACAAGCCCGCGCAGTCCTGATCCCGCCACCATGAGTCTGGCCCTGGTGCACAGCCGGGCACGGGCGGGCGTGTCCGCGCCGCCGGTCCGGGTGGAAGTCCACCTCTCGGGCGGGCTGCCGTCCACGCAGATCGTCGGCCTGCCCGAAGCCGCGGTGCGCGAGGCGCGCGACCGCGTGCGCGCTGCCATCCTGTGCGCGCAGTTCGAGTTCCCGACACGCCGCATCACGGTGAACCTGGCGCCGGCCGACCTGCCGAAGGACGGCGGGCGATTCGATCTCCCCATCGCCTTGGGCATCCTCGCCGCCAGCGGACAGATCCGTCGCGAAGCGCTGGCGGACTACGAGTTCCTCGGCGAGTTGAGTCTCACCGGCGAGCTGCGTGCCGTGGACGGCGTACTGCCGGCGGCATTGGCGGTCGCGGCCAGCGGACGCACGCTGGTGGTGCCGGAACCCAGCGGTTCGGAAGCCGCTCTCGTGAAGGAGGGCCGTGCGCTCACCGGGCGCACCCTGCTGGAAGTCTGCGCCCTGCTCGAGGGACGCAAGACGCTGCCAACCGCCGTGGCGCCCCCGGCACTGCCACCGACCATTCCCGACATGACCGATGTACGCGGGCAGGCGCACGCGCGACGCGCGCTCGAAGTCGCTGCGGCGGGCGGGCACCACCTGCTGCTGATCGGTTCTCCAGGCTGCGGCAAGACGCTGCTGGCGTCGCGCCTGCCCGGCCTGCTGCCCGAGGCGGACGATACCGAAGCGATGGAGAGCGCGGCCATCGCCTCGGTCAGCGGACGCGGACTGGATCCCGCACGCTGGCGACAGCGCCCCTACCGTTCGCCGCATCACACTGCCAGCGCGGTGGCGCTGGTCGGCGGCGGCGCACAGCCGCGCCCCGGTGAAATTTCGTTGGCCCACCACGGTGTGTTGTTCCTCGACGAACTGCCCGAATGGAACCGCGCCGCGCTCGAAGTGCTGCGCGAGCCACTGGAGTCCGGCACCGTCACGGTCTCCCGCGCCGCCCGGACCGCGGAGTTCCCGGCACGCTTCCAGCTCGTTGCGGCCATGAATCCTTGCCCGTGCGGCTGGGCGGGCGATCCCAGTGGCCGCTGTCGCTGCGGACCGGATCTCGTCCGTCGCTATCGCAGCCGTGTCTCCGGTCCGCTGCTCGACCGCATCGACCTGCACGTGCATGTGCCGCGACTGCCGCCCCAGGACTTGCGGCCGGATGCGCCGGATGGCGAAAGCACGGCCGCCGTGCAAGCGCGCGTGATCGCGGCACGCATCCGCCAGCAGGGTCGCTGCGGAAAGCCGAACGCGCGGATGGGCCAGTCCGAGACCATGGCGCACTGCCGCCTGTCGGCGCGCGACCAGGCCCTGCTGGAACGCGCGGTCGAACGCCTGCAGCTGTCTGCGCGAAGCCTGCACCGCATCCTGCGCGTCGCGCGCACCATCGCGGACCTGGCGGAAAGCGAGGCCATCGAGACGGCGCACCTGACCGAAGCCCTCGGCTATCGCGGACTGGATCGCGGCAGCGCAGCATGACCTCCGGCCACAGCGGGCGAAGGCGGCGTGTGATCTACTCGGGCCACACATCGCGCTGGCGGACGTCCTGTCCGCTGTCCCTTGCTCGCCACCCAGGAGTTCGCCCATGCGTCACACCGCATTCCGCCTCACGTTGTTGGCCTCGACGGTCGCATTCGCCCTCGCCGCCCAGGCCGCACCGTCCGCCGCAGACCGCATCGCCGGCACCGAGCTGATCGCCCGCGACGCGCTGTTCGGCAACCCCGAACGCGCCAACGTGCAGATCAGCCCCGATGGCAAGTACCTCAGCTGGGTCGCCGCCGTGGACGGCGTGCTCAACGTCTGGGTGGCGCCAGCCGACAATCCGGCGCAGGCGAAAGCCGTCACGCAGGACAAGGCACGCGGCATCCGCAGCTACTTCTGGTCTTACCATCCCGACACGCTGCTGTACCTCCGCGACAGCGGCGGCGATGAAGACTTCCATCTGTATGCGGTGGACCTGAAGACGGGCCAGGCGAAGGACCTGACGCCGTTCCCGAAGACCACCGCCCAGGTCGCGGGCGTCAGCCCCAAGCATCCCGGCACGATCCTGGTCGGCATGAACGACCGCGATGCGCAGTGGCACGACGTCTACAAGGTCGATCTCGCCACAGGCGCGCGCACGCTGCTGGAGAAGAACGACGCCAAGATCGCCGGCTACATCGCCGATGCCGATTACACGCTCAAGTACGCGCAGCGCTCGCGCCCGGACGGCGGCGCCGACGTGCTGAAGCGCGGCGCCAGCGGCGCATGGGAGAAGTTCGACGACATCCCGTTCGAAGATGTGCTGACCACCAGCCCGGGCGGCCTCACGCTGGACGGCAAGACGCTGTACTTCACCGATTCGCGTGGCCGCAACACCTCCGCGCTGTTCGCCGTCGACGTGGCCAGCGGCCAGCGCACGCTGGTGCTGGAGGATGCGCGCGCCGATGTCGGCGGCACGCTCGCGGACCCCGCGACGGGCAAGGTGCAGGCGGTGTCGGTGGACTACCTGCGCGACGAGTGGAAGATCGTCGATCCGGCGGTCCGCGCCGACCTGGAGAAGCTGGAGGCGATCGGCCCGGGCGATGTGTCCGTCAATACACGCACGCTGGACGACAAGACCTGGATCATCGCCTACTCGGCGGCCGAAGCCCCGCTGGTCTACTACCGCTACGACCGCCCAGCGGGCACGCTGACCAAACTGTTCTCCGCGCGACCGAAGCTGGAAGGCAAACCGCTGGTCCCGCAGTGGCCAGTGGAGATCACATCGCGCGACGACAAGACGCTGGTCAGCTACCTGACCCTGCCGCGCAGCGCCGACGCGAACAACGACGGCAAGGCCGATGCGCCGGTGCCGCTGGTGCTGCTGGTCCACGGCGGCCCGTGGGCGCGCGATTCCTACGGCTACGGGGGTTACAACCAGTGGCTGGCCAACCGTGGCTACGCGGTGCTGTCGGTCAACTTCCGCGGCTCGACCGGCTTCGGCAAGGCCTTCACCAACGCCGGCAACGGCGAGTGGGCCGGCAAGATGCACGACGACCTGATCGACGCCGTGCAGTGGGCGGTCAAGCAGGGCGTCACCACCCAGGACCAGGTCGCGATCATGGGCGGCAGCTACGGCGGTTACGCCACGCTGGCCGGCCTGACCTTCACGCCGGACGCGTTCGCCTGCGGCGTGGACATCGTCGGCCCGTCCAACCTCAACACCCTGCTCAGCACCGTGCCGCCGTACTGGGCCAGCTTCTTCGAGCAGCTCGCCAAGCGCATGGGCGACCCCCGCACCGACGCCGGCAAGGCGTGGCTGACCGAACGCTCGCCGCTGACCCGCGCCGACCAGATCAAGAAGCCGCTGCTGATCGGACAGGGCGCGAACGACCCACGCGTGAAGCAGGACGAGAGCGACCAGATCGTCAAGGCGATGACGGCGAAGAACATCCCGGTGACCTACGTGCTGTTCCCCGACGAGGGCCACGGCTTCGCGCGGCCGGAGAACAACAAGGCGTTCAACGCGGTGACCGAAGGCTTCCTCGCCCAGTGCCTGGGCGGCCGCGCGGAGCCGATCGGCAAGGACTTCACCGGTTCGAGCATCAGCGTGCCCGCGGGCGCGAACGGCGTGCCGGGCCTGGCCGATGCGCTCAAGGGCCACACGCAGGAAGTGAAGAAGTAGGCCCGATCCTTCTTCCCGCAATGTCAGAAAGAAGAAACGCCGGCGCAAGCCGGCGTTTCCTTTGCTGCATCCTTGCGAGCAGCGATCAGGCTGCCTTTTCCTTTTCGTAGAACTGCTCTTCCTCGGTCGATCCCTTCAGCGCGGTGACGCTGGAGCTGCCGCCCTGGATGACGGTGGTGACGTCATCGAAGTAGCCGGCGCCCACTTCCTGCTGGTGCGAGACGAAGGTGTACCCCTTCTCGCGCGCGGCGAACTCCCGCTCCTGCACCTGCTCGACGTAGTGCTTCATGCCTTCGCCCCGCGCGTAGTCGTGGGCGAACTGGAAACTGTTGAACCAGTTGATGTGGATGCCGGCCAGGGTGATGAACTGGAACTTGTAGCCCAGCGCCGACAGGTCGTCCTGGAAACGCGCGATCTGCGCATCGTCCAGGTTCTTCTTCCAGTTGAAGCTGGGCGAGCAGTTGTACGACAGCAGCTTGCCCGGGTGCTTCGCGTGCACGGCCTGGGCAAACTCGCGGGCGAAGCCGATGTCCGGCGTGCCGGTCTCGCACCAGACCAGGTCGGCGTACGGCGCGTAGGCGATGCCGCGGCTGATCGCCTGTTCCAGGCCGTTCTTCACGCGGTAGAAACCCTCCGCCGTGCGCTGGCCGGTGACGAAGGGCTGGTCGTTGGCGTCGAAGTCGGAGGTCAGCAGATTGGCGGCTTCGGCATCGGTGCGCGCCAGCACGATGGTCGGCACGCCCAGCACGTCGGCGGCCAGGCGCGCGGCCTGCAGCTTCTGCACGGCTTCCTGCGTGGGCACCAGCACCTTGCCGCCCATGTGGCCGCACTTCTTCACGGCGGCCAGCTGGTCCTCGAAGTGCACGCCCGCGGCGCCGGCGACGATCATGTTCTTCATCAGCTCGTAGGCGTTCAGCACGCCGCCGAAGCCGGCCTCGCCATCGGCGACGATCGGCAGGAAGAAGTCGATGGCGTCGGCCTCGTTCGCCTTGCCGTCGCAGAGGTTCTTCCACTGGATCTCGTCGGCGCGCTGGAAGGTGTTGTTGATGCGGCGGACCATCGTCGGCACCGAGTCGTACGCATACAGCGACTGATCGGGGTACATGGTCTCGGAGGTGTTGCCGTCGGCGGCGACCTGCCAGCCGGACAGGTAGACGGCCTCCAGGCCGGCCTTGGCCTGCTGCATCGCCTGGCCGGCGCTGATCGCACCGAAGGCGTTGACGTAGCCCTTCTTCGCTTCGCCGTTCACCAGATCCCACAGGCGCTCGGCACCGCGGCGGGCCAGGGTGTATTCCGGCTGCACGCTGCCGCGCAGACGGACGACATCGGCCGCGGCGTAATCCCGCTTGATGCCGGTCCAGCGCGGGTTGCTGTTCCAGTCCTTCTGGATGGCGTCGATCTGCTGTTGCTTGGTGCTCATGGCGGACTCTCTTTTCGTCGTGGGGCGTCGTGGTGGGGATGGATCAGTCGATGCGGTCGTACGCGGGCAGGGTCAGGAAGTCGGCCAGCTCGTCGGCGCGGCTCAGGTGGTCGAGCAGGGCAATGGCTTCGGAGATGCGCTCGCCACCGGGCAGTCGCGAGTGATCGCCCAGCTTCGCGGGCAACGTGGCCAGCGTGCGCTGCAGCAGCGCGTAGTCGATCTGCGTGCCGTCGCACAGGTGCACATCGGCGGTGTGCAGCCACTGCCAGATCTGCGTGCGCGAGATCTCGGCGGTGGCGGCGTCTTCCATCAGCCAGTGGATCGGCACGCAGCCGTTGCCATCCAGCCATGCCGCCAGGTAGCGCACGCAGACTTCCACGTTGCCTTCGAAACCGGCGCGCGTGATGGTGCCGGTGGACGGACGGATCAGGTCGTCGCGCGTCACCGCCACGTCCTCGCGCAGCACGCCGCGCTGGTTGGTCTGCGGCATGTGCTCGTCGAAGATCGCCTTCGCCACCGGGATCAGCGCCGGATGCGCGACCCAGGTGCCGTCGTGGCCGGCGGTGACTTCGCGCAGCTTGTCGGCGCGCACGCGGGCCAGCGCCTGTTCGTTGGCGCCTTCGTCGTTGCTGATCGGGATCTGCGCGGCCATGCCGCCCATCGCATGCGCGCCACGGCGGTGGCAGGTCTGGATCAGCAGTTCCGAATACGCCTTCAGGAACGGCTGCGTCATCGTCACCTGGCCACGTTCCGGCAACACCTTGTCGGCGTGGCGGCGGAAGGTCTTCAGGTACGAAAAGATGTAGTCCCAGCGGCCGCAGTTCAGGCCGACGATGCGCTCGCGCAGCGCGTGCAGGATCTCGTGCATCTCGAACACGGCCGGCAGCGTCTCGATCAGCACGGTGACCTTCATCTGCCCATGCGGCAGGCCCAGCGCCGCCTCGATGTGCGACAGCGCGGTTTCCCACAGCGCGGCCTCTTCCATGCTCTGCAGCTTGGGCAGGTAGAAGTACGGGCCTCGGTCCTTCGCCTGCAGCGCGCGCGCGTTGTGCCAGGCGAACACGGCGACATCGAACAGGCCGCCCGCGATCGGCGCGCCATCGATCAGCACGTGCTTCTCGTCCAGGTGCCAGCCACGCGGACGGACCAGCAACACCGCCTGTTCGTCCTGCGGCTTCAACGCGTAGTGCTTGCCGTTCTCCGCCGTGAACTGCAGGTCGCCGCGCACGGCATCGGTCAGCGCGCGCTGGCCGGTCAGCAGGTTCTGCCAGGTCGGCGAGGTGGAATCCTCGAAGTCGGCCATGAACACCTTGGCGCCGGAGTTCAGCGCGTTGATGACCATCTTCGGGTCCACCGGCCCGGTGATTTCCACCCGACGGTCCTGCAACGCGGTCGGCACCGGGGCGACCGTCCAGTCGCCGGCGCGGATCGAGCGCGTATCGGTGCGGAAGTCCGGCAGGCCACCGGCATCGAAGAAGGCCTGACGTTCGCGACGGGCCAGCAGGCGCGCCTGACGCTCCGGCTCGATCGCACGGTGCAGCGAGACAAGCAGGGCCAGAGCGCCGGGAGGCAGCAGTTCGTCCTGGCCCGCCAGGCTGGCGGTCAGGGCAATGCCGGGGGTGGGGCGGTCGGCGCGCGTATCGCGCGGCGGCAGGGCGAAAGCGGTGGCGGACATGGCGGTCTCCTGGCGTCTTGCTGGAGTCGCACAGTGCTCCCGGCCGCAATTATTTGACAAAACAGTTTTGTCAATGCACTAAATAAGCTGGCCTTATAGTTGACTAGATCATGAGCTCTAAAGAGGCGCCAACCCCCCGATTTCCTTACAAATCGGACCGATTGAAGCCGCTGCGTGCCTTCTGCCAGACGGTGCGGCTGGGGTCGGTTTCGCGGGCGGCGGAGGCACTTTTTGTCAGCCAACCGGCCATCACCCTGCAACTGCAGGCGCTGGAGCGGGATCTTGGGGTCACGCTGTTCGAGCGCAGTGGGCGCCGGCTGTCGCCCAGCCGCGAGGGCCAGCTGCTGTTCGAACTGGCCCAGCCGCTGGTGGCGGGCCTGGACGGCCTGGACGCGACGTTCCGCGAGAAAGTCAGCGGGCTGGAGGCAGGCGAGCTGCACGTCGCGGCCAACAGTTCGACCATCCTGTACCTGCTGCCGAAGATCGTGGAGCACTTTCGCCAGCAGCACCCGGAGGTGAAGCTGACCCTGCACAACGCCGCCAGTGCCGACGGCACCGACCTGCTGCGCTCGGATGCCGTGGACCTGGCGGTGGGTTCGGTCCTCGACGTGCCGGCCGACCTCAGCTACGCGCCGGTCTACCGCTTCGAGCCGATGCTGATCACCCCGCTCGACCATCCGCTGGCGAAGAAGCGCGACCTGCGGCTGGAAGATCTCTCGCCGCACGCCCTGATCCTGCCGCCGAAGCGGCTGGTCACCTACCGGCTGGTGGACCTGGTGTTCCAGCAGGCGCGGGTGCCCTACACCGTCGCGCTGGAAGTCGGCGGCTGGGAGGTCATCAAGCAGTACGTCAGCATGGGCATGGGCATCTCGATCATCGCCTCGATCTGCCTGACCGAGGCCGACCGCGATCGCCTGGTCGCGCGCTCGCTGAGCCAGTGGTTTCCGTCACGCAGCTATGGCGTGGTGGTGCGCAAGGGCAAGTTCCTGTCGCCGCAGGCGCGCGCCTTCATCGAACTGATCCAGCCCCACCTGTTCGAGCGCCGCGATTACGATGAGAGCGGGCACTCCGAACGCTGACGTCACGCCACGATGAGCGGCCGCTATCGACAACACGACTTCGCGCCCGGCCAGTCCCTGCTGTGTCGCTGGGACTACGTGCAGGGAACGGAGGCAAGTCCCGCGCTCGTACTGCCCGACGCCTGCGTCGACCTGCTGTGGGATGGCGAGCGCTTGAGCATCGCCGGGCCCGACACGCGGGCGCAGTACGCCCAGATCGCGCCGGGTCGCCGGGTACTGGGCCTACGGTTCGCGCCCGGCGCGGCAACGCGCTGGCTGGGTGTTCCGTTGCACGTCCTTGCCGACCAGCGTGTGGACCTGCGTGATCTCGGCAATCCGCGCCTTGCGACGCTGGCCGACCGGATGGCGGAGCGCGATGCCGATGCGACAGCGTGGCTCGCCGACCGGATCCTGACCGACACACCGCTGCGTCGCGACGCGATGTCGGCCGTGCATGCACGACTGTCGCGCGCACGGCCCGACACGGTCGCGCAACTGGCGCGCGCACTCGGCATCACCGAGCGCACCCTGCTGCGCCGGTGCGACGAAGCATTCGGCTACGGACCGAAGCTGCTGGCGCGCATCCTGCGGCTGCAGCGCTTTCTGCGACGGCGGCACCAGCATGCCAACCTCCTGGAAGCCGCACTCGACGCGGGCTACTACGACGCCGCGCAACTGGCCGGCGACACGCGCCGGCTCACCGGCTTCTCGCCCACGCGTCTGCTCGCGCAGGTCGTGGACTGACTGTCCGATTTCGCCAAGACAGACCGCAAAGACTTCGCCAGACTGGCGGCCTCCTCCACGGACACCCGCCATGAGCACCGCCGAACAGCATCACCGCATCGACTACATCGAGTTCAACGTCACGTCCATCGCCGCCTCGAAGGCGTTCTACGGCGGGGCGTTCGGCTGGACGTTCCAGGACTACGGCCCCGACTACTGCGAGTTCCGCGATGGCCGACTGACGGGCGGCTTCGCACACGGCACGCCACAACCGGGCGGCGCGCTGGTGGTGCTGTACTCGACGGGACTGGAAGACAGCCTGGCGAAAGTGGATGCCGCAGGCGGGCGCATCACCAGGCCCATCTTCGCCTTTCCCGGCGGGCGTCGCTTCCAGTTCGCCGATCCCGACGGCTACGAACTCGCCGTCTGGTCGACGAGCTGATCAGCGCGCGTCGTAACGCGCGAGCAGCGCGCGGTGGCCGGACCGCCACTGCGCCAGTTCACTGTCCGATCCACCGGATGTCGTGTCGATGAAGGCCAGCGACAGCGATTCGGTCGCCTGCTTGACCTGCTCGCTGACCTCGCGCGAATCGAAGTAGCGGCGGTCGGTGAACACGTTGTGCGTGCCGTGTCGATACACCGCCAGCACCTTGTGCGCGCCGCCGATGGCATCGAACACCTTCAGGCGATCTTCCACGCCCGAACCGAAGCCCGGGATGCGGATGATGTCGTTGGTCGTGGTGACGTGGAGCGTGGGAATGGTGATGCCGGCGAGGATCGGCCGGAAATCCTCGTCCCCGTAGAACGGCGGCGCGGAGATCACGATGGCGGCGCTGTAACGCGGGTCACGGAGTTCGATCGCCTGGCCTTCCCGCACGACACGCGCACCGGCCGACATCAGCGTGGTGTTGGCACCGTAGGAATGGCCGGCCGCCACGAGACGGGCGCGGTCGACCCGCGCGCCCCATTCGCCCGCGAGTACATGATCGAGGGCGAAGCGCTGGTCGTGCACGCGCGCGACCGCCTCTGCTTCGCCCGCGGCCTGCTGGAAGCGGGAGACGAGACCGAACGGATTGCCCTGCCAGAGTGCGCGGTCGCTGCCGACGTGCTGCACATGGAGGCTCGCGATGCCGTGCTTCGCCCAGTAATGGCCCAGGTAGGTGTAACCATCGCGCGCGCTGCCGATGCCGTGCGAGAACACCACCAGCGGCACCTTGCCGCGACGCGCAGCGTCCGGCCAGAACAGCTTCACCGGCACGGCACGTCCGCGTGCGGCATCCACCCAGTCCAGGTCCTGCACGCGATAACCCGCGCTCGGCCCGACGCCTGCATCGCCGCCATGCACAGGCGCGTGCGACGACGCCACCAGCATCGGTGCCAGCAACAGGAGGGACAGCAGGACCACCACGCGGTGGTGGCGGAGAAGGGCGGCAACATTCATCGGCAGCAGATCCGGGACAGGGGCAGCGCACGCACCACGGTGCATGCACGCGACAACACGGGCTCGCCGCAGGACGCGGCGCTGTCTACTTCTTCTTCGGACGACCGGCCTTGACCGGCGATAGCGCGTCCAGCGCCTTGGCCAGCGCCTGCGGCGACAGCGCCGACAGTGCATGCAGGCCCGCGCGCAGCAACTCGCTCTTCTTCGCCGGCCGCTGCGCCTGCAGCGCGCGCTGCTTCAGCACGCCGACCAGGGCGAAGTCGTCCGCCGGCATCGTGAAGCTGTCGCGCACCAGCTTGGCCGGGGCTGCGCCTTCCGCCACGCCGGCATCACCGGTCTCGCGCGTCTTGCGGGGCTTGGCCATGGCCAGTCCTTGAATCGTATAAACGATTTATACCTTTTCTGTCCCGCCCCGCCAAGACCCGCCCTTGCCGACGGGCGGCAGGCATTCAGCCGGAGCGGGGCGCAGCACACGGCGAGTGCGGATCTAGACTGTCGGGGTTCCCCTACCGTGGTCCCCCATGCCCTCTCGCGCCGCCTCCCTCCGCACGGGCGAACGTGCCGCCGCGCTGGCGGCCGAAGATGGCTGCGCCTTGGCAGCGGCACTGGCCGTCGCGCCGGTGGATCCTTCGGGCGTGCATGAAGCGCGCAAATGCGTCCGCCGACTGCGCTCGTTGCTCGCACTCGGACGCCGCACGCTGGGCAGGGAGGCCGTCGACGCGATCGACGATGAGCTGCGTGCCCTCGCCAAGGGCCTGTCCACCCTGCGTGACGCACAAGTCGTGCAGGCCACGGCGGAGACGTTCGCACGCGACGCCGGGCGGCACGGGGAAGCCAAGAGTTGGAAGGCATTGCTGCCCTGGCTGGCCCAACGCCAGCAGCAGGCACTCGTCGCCGCCCTGCGTGAGGATCCCGGCTTCGTGCAGCGGCAAGCGCAGGCGCACCGGCAGGTCGACCGGATACGGCAACTCCCTTGGCACCGGTTGCATGCTGCGGACCTGCGCCAGGCCATGGCGCGCTCGATGCGGCGCCAGGCGAAGGCGCAGGCGATGGCACTGGTCTCGGGCGGTCTCGAGGACCTGCACGCATGGCGCCGCAGATCGCGCCGGCTGCGGATGCAGCTGTCCGCGCTGCGCAAACTGCGGGTCCGTACACAGCAAGGGCGCGACGATGCCGCCACGCTGCGGCACGTTGCCGAACTGGTCGACCAGCTGGGCGTGCTGCAGGACCTGGCGTTGCTGAAGCAGACACTGGATGCCATGGACCAGGCGCAGGCACGGGCCGCACCCGTGGCGAAGCGACGCCTGGCGCCATCGCCCATCCAACCCCTCGGCTGAACACGTTTACCCGTTTTTCCCGCGTGCGTTCACGTCAAGAACGCCTCCCCTGGGCCGATAGTGACCCATATGGTCCTTCCGCATGGCGCGCGGACAATCGCGCCCCCACGGAACGTCCGTAGATCCGGTGTTCCGCCACGCGGCCGGTTTGGCACAAAGCCTGCTTCTCCCAGGAACAGGCCGGGGCCTACCGCCCTCCCTTCACGCAGGATCAAGGCCCGCAGGTGGATTCCACCCTTGCCCATCGCGGCGACGCCCCGGCATCGTCCGCTCCGCCCTCCCGCCGCGCCGGCCTGCCGCCGGTGGCGTGGGCGACGGCTGTCCTGCTGCTGGGCGTCGCGTGCACCTCGATCGTGGCCCACCGGGAGTGGCGCAACCTGCAGCAGCAGGCGGAAGACGACCGCCGCGCGCTGGCCGATACCGGCATATCGCAGCTCCGCGTGCCGCTGGAGCAAGCCGCGTCGATGCTGCGCGCCATTCAGACCGTGTACCTGGCCAACGACCAGATGGACCAGGCGCGCTTCAGCCAATACCACGCCAGCCTGCGCAGCCCGCTCGCGCCGAGCGCCTATACCTCGGTGGCGTTCGCGCGCCGCTCGCCGGCCGACCAGCCGCTGGCCGACCAGGTGTCGTACCGCTACGAATTCGTCGCGCCGCACCAGCCGAACACGTCGCTTATCGGCTTCGACATGGTCACGCAGAAGGCGAACCTGGCCGCGCTGTTGCGCGCCCGCGACACCGATACGGTGGTGATCTCGGCCCCGTTCCCGCTGCGCCAGACCACGCCGGCGGGCCAGAACCCGCTCGGCGTGACGCTACGCCTGCCCGTGTACTCCGACGGTCCGACGCCCACCACGCCCAACCAGCGGCGCGCGCGCGAAATCGGGGCGCTGGCCATCGGCATCCGGCTGCAGCCGCTGGTGGAAACCGCGATGGCCGGGCCGGTGCTGGACGGCTTCCGCGTGCGGCTCTACGACGCCACCGCGGATGCGCACCCGTTCTACGACTCCGCCACGCCCGTCGCCACGGGACTGCCGGGGCAGGTGCGGCGACTGGATTTCGGTGGCCGCCAATGGCGCATCGACATGCAGCCGCGCCCGCAGCCGCTCGATGCCGGACGCCTGCAGGCCATCCTGGCCGGCGGCGGCGTCATCAGTCTGCTGCTGGCGGCGCTGGCCTGGTCGCTGGCCACCACCCGGCGACGCGCCGTGGCCCTGGGCGAGCAGATGAGCCAGCGCTATCGCGAGAGCGAACTGCGCTTCCGCGCGCTCAACGAGCTGCTACCGGCGCTGGTGCTGCTGGCCGACGTGCGCGACGGTCGCATCGTCTACGCCAACCAGGCGGCGCGCCTGCGCCTGGGGGATCCCACCGGACTGCCGCTGTCGGCCCTGTTCTCCGATCCGCAGTTGCAGGCGCGCGCGCGCGACGCTGCCGCCATCGGCAACGACTGGGGCAACCTGGAGGCCGTGCTGTTGAGTCCCGGCGGTGGCGCCTTCTGGGCCAGCGCGTCGATCGCGCAGGTCGACATGGACGGCGAGGCGCACTTGCTGATGGTCGCGACCGACATCTCCGAGCAGCGCGAACTGACCGAACGCCTCAGCTACCAGGCCACCCACGATGCGCTGACCGAACTGTGCAACCGTCGCGAGTTCGAGCGTCGCATCGAGGAGGCCTTGAACGAGCGCAAGGGCCGCGCCACCTGCGACCCCTGCGCGCTGCTGTACATCGACCTGGACCAGTTCAAGCTGATCAACGATGTGTCCGGCCACATGGCCGGCGACCAGCTGCTCGCGCAGCTCGCGCTGGCGATGCGCCAGCAGTTGCGCGGCGGCGATGTGCTGGCGCGACTGGGCGGCGACGAATTCGGCCTGATGGCGTTCCACGTGGATGCCGAAGGCGCACGCGCGTTGGCCGAACGCCTGCGCGAGTGCATCGAAGCACTGATGTTCGTCTGGCAGGACCGCACCTACACGGTCAGCGCCAGCATCGGCGTGGTGGCGATCGACCAGCAGGAGCCGACCCTGAAGGACCTGCTGGCCTGGGCCGACACCGCCTGCTATCTGGCCAAGGAAAACGGCCGCAACCGCGTGCACCTGTACCGCGAGGACAACGAGACCACGCGCCGGCAGGGCGAAATGGAATGGGCCAACCGCCTGCGCTGGGCGGTGGAACAGGACCGCCTGCTGCTCGACTACCAGGAGATCGTGCCGCTCGACGGACGCGACACGGCCACCAGCATCGAACTGCTGCTGCGATTGCGCGACGAAGATGGCGGCGTGGTGCTGCCCGGTGCCTTCCTTCCCGCAGCGGAGCGCTACGGGCTGATGCCGGCGATCGACCGCTGGGTGATCCGCAACGCGCTGGCCCACTTCGGCCAGTTGCACCATTCGGGAATGCGCCTGGGCACCTGCGCGATCAACCTGTCCGGCGCCAGCATCGAGGACGAAGGACTGGCCGACTTCATCCTCGCCCGCATCACCGAATACGCGGTGCCGGCGCATGCCCTGTGTTTCGAGATCACCGAAACGGTGGCGGTGCGCAACCTGCTGAAGGTCGTCGCCGTGATCGAGCGCCTGCGCCGTGCGGGCTGCCGGATCGCCCTCGACGATTTCGGCGCTGGCATGTCGTCGTTCGGTTACCTCAAGAATCTGCCGGCCGACCTCATCAAGATCGACGGCAGTTTCATCCGCGACCTCGAAACCGACCCGATGAGCCGCACCATCGTCAGCGCCATCGCGCAGATCGGCCACCAGCGTGGGCTCAAGGTGGTGGCCGAGTGGGTGGCCAGCCCGAAGATCTGCGATGCATTGCGTTCGCTGGGCGTGGACTACGGCCAGGGCTATGCCCTGCATCGTCCCGAACGCGTGCTGTTCCAGCGCGACGAACCACCGACGCGGCGCCTGGTCGTGGTGCGCTGACGCACGGCACCACCTACTCCGCAGGCGGGTCGATGGCCCTCGGCCGCACATGCTCCAGCAGGCTCACCAGCGTCTTGCCCGGCTCCTCCCACGGGATCATGTGGGCGGCGTGTTCGAACCACACGCCCTGCTTGTACGGTGCACGCACCCTGGCCAACCAGGCGGCGGTGGGTTCCGAGGGCGTGGTGTAGTCGTGCCGGCCCATGAACATCACCACCGGGATGGGGAAGTCCTCCACCCCCGTGAAATCAACCTGCAGGAATTCGTCCAGCAACCGACCCAGCGTGAACACGCTGCCCGCGCTGATCGCGCAGCGCGCCGCATCGTCGTAGTCCGGGGACAGGCGCGGGCCCTGGAAGTAATAGGTGGAATTGTCGCGATACGCGCTCAGGCCGCCGTAGAACTGCGGCCACTTGCGCGCGATGACGATGCGCTCGCGGGTGATCGGCTGGTCGCCGGGATACGGTGCGATGGATTCCATCTCGCGCACCGCGTCGGCATTGCCGCGCTCGCGCGCCATGCGCAGCCCATAGTCGAAGCTGACCTGCTCGTTGGTCCGCACGTTGATCACCTGGCCGATGCCGACGTAGGCATGGAACAGATCGGGGCGCTGCAGCGCCGCGTGCATGGCCACCACCGTGCCCCAGCTGTGGGCCATCAGCACCAGCTTGCGCTTGTGGTAGCGGCCGCGCAGGTGCTCGGCCAGGGCGATCGCATCGTCCACGTAGCGCTGTACGTGCAGCGTGTCCGCGACGGCCTCCTGGGGATTCAGGGTCAGCGTCCTGCCTGCGCCGCGCTGGTCGTAGTTGACGACGGTGAAGTACTCCTCCAGTGGCCGCTGGAACTGCCACAGCGTGGGGATGACCGGCGACGCCGGCCCCCCGTGCACGAACAACACCATCGGATTGTCGTGATCCTGTCCGCGCACGTTCACCCACTGGCGGATGCCGCCTATCTCGACCGCGTAGTCTTCCTGCACACCGGTGGGCGCGACGATGCGACCGAGGTCGGCGACGATCTCCCGCGCCGGCGCATACGCCGAGCGATCCGGACAGGCGTCCTGCGCGCGCGCGGCGTGCGGAGCGCACAGCGCGGCGACCATCACCAGCGCGGACACGGTGTTCCTCATCGGCATTTCTCCAAGCATCACGGGGACATGACCAGTTTCATCGCGCCCGCACGCACCGGCGTGTGTCTTTGGTCCTGCCCGGGTGGCGGGCCGTCACGCTTCCTGCGCGGACGTGGCGCACGCGCGGATTCCGCCGCCCGCCCGATTGCGCTCTAATGCCCACGGGAGCAATGGGGGCACGGGTGCGGATGAAGGCGTGGATAGGGGCGGCCCTCCTGGTGGCCGCAAATCATGGCGTGCTGGCGCAATCCTCCACCTCCACGGCCGCACACGACGCGCATCACCAGCAGCCCCCCTCGGCATCGGCCTTCAGCAAGCACGGCCCGCCACCGCGCGACAAGCGCAAGCAGGGCGTGTCACCGGCGTACGCGCGGCAATGGCGCGATGCGCTGGCATTGGGCGACGCGGGCGACGCCGCCGACGCGGACCGCGCGCTCGCGAAGATCATGGCGCATCGCGAATTCACGACGCTCTCCCCGCGCGACCAGCGCAGCACCTGGTCGCGCGCAGCCTGGATGGCCACCCGGCTCGGCGACAACGCGCGTGCGCGCCGCTGGGTCACGCGTGCCGTGGACGCCGGCTCCGACGATCCCGACGACGTCTACCTGCTCGCGCAACTGGACGAGCGCGATGGTGCGCACGAGGCGGCGGCACGCCACCTCCGCGACGTCGCGGTGCGCTGGCCGCGCATGGTCGATCACCTGGAGACCGCGTTCGTGCTGCGTGTGGCAAGGCAGGCGCCGCAGGAGTCGCCCATCCGGCTGCAGCTGATGGAGGCATTGATGCAGGCCGGGTGGGATGGCAACGGCCTGGGCGTCGGCGATCTGTGGTACCAGCTCGCCCTGCTCTATCAGGCACGGGGCGACCACGCGGGCGTCCATCGTGCCGTCGCCCTGACCACGTCGCCCGAGGCCCTGGTGAAGTTCCGCGTGGACCGGCGCTTCGATGGCATCGTCGACCGCAACACGCAAGCACTCGACATCGCGGCAGCCGCGCATCGGCGCGTGGCATCCCTGCGCATGCTGGCCGACAGACACCCTCGAAGTGTCGAGACGCGCATGGAACTCGGTTACGCGCTGCTGGCGACGGACCAGCTCGCCGAGGTCGTCGCATTGGCGAACGACACGCTCGCCGCGCTGTCCGCCGCACCGGCGGATGCCCCCGCATTCGAGGATCCCGACTACGCGGTGTGGATCGTCAATCACCGTGCGATCGCGCAGCGCCGGCTCGGCAAGCTGTACGACGCGCAGGCCGACCTGTTCCGCGGCACGCTGATGGACGAATCGGGCGGCGCCAACGTCAGCCAGGTCCTCAACCTGGGCCAGTTCCTCTGCCAGCGCGGACGCCCGGACGAGGCATTGGCCGCGATCGGACGCGTCGGCGACATGAGCGGGTATGGCCGCATGGTGCAGGTGTCCATCGAACACTGCGCCGCCGTCCAGCAGCAGGACGCCGCCGCCGCGCGGCGTGCGCTCGACTACCTGCACGACCACCGCGACGACGCGCAGGAGATCTGGATCCGGGCGCTGGTCGAAGCCGATCGCATGGACGACGCGGCGCAGGCCCTGATCGCCGCCCTTGCGGCACCGGCGACGCGCGGCGACCTGCTGGCCGCCGTGCAGGACTGGCGCGAACCCGCCGCGCTGCCGGCCTTCGTTCCCGTGCAGGCGCGCTGGCGTGCCCTGCTGGCCCGCGAAGACGTGCGCCGGGCAGTGGCTGCCGTCGGCCGCATCGAACGCCAACCGATCTTCACCCACGGCGGCATCTGACGCGACGCGCCCGCTTCAGGCGTGCGCCATCCATTGCCGCAGCACGGCCTGCAGCGCCGCCGCACGCGTGTCCACGTCCTGCGTGCCAACGAACGAAGCCGTTGCGCGGTCGGCGGCCATCCAGGTCAGCAGTCCGTCGGGATCGTGGATGGCGCCCTCGGGCATCGTGCGCTTCGCCGCGCCCAGGTGCAGCACCAGCGGCACGCTGTCCCGCCGGCGCAGCTGCATCGTGGCGAAATGACGCCCGTCCACGTGGAAACTCGGCGCGTTCCACTTGATGCCTTCGCCGATGCGCGGATCGGCCGCCTGGATCACGGCGCGCAATCGGCGGATCGCGGCGTCCTGTGGATGCTCCAGTTCCCTCAGGAAGGTATCCACATCATTCGATGGCGTGCGTGCGGGCATGGGGAATGGCCTTGCTGTCGTCGCCGCGCGGATGGCGCCAGGACGACCGTACAGCGTGTTGCAACGGATGCCCAGCGGGATTCCCGTCCGACGGGCGGCGGCGGATGCGCCCGTGGAATTGATCGGAATCAACGTGCCCGTTTCGCCGCCGGCGTACGGTGAAGCTTCATCAGGTAAAGGAGCATCGATATGGACAGCACCATGAAGGCCGCCGTCGTGCGGGAATTCGGCAAGCCGCTGGTGATCGAAGAAGTGCCGGTGCCGCGCCCCACGGCAGGCGACATCCTGGTGAAGATCGAAGCCTGTGGCGTCTGCCACACCGACCTGCATGCCGCCGAAGGCGACTGGCCTGTGAAGCCCAGCCCGCCCTTCATTCCCGGCCACGAAGGCGTGGGCCACGTGGTCGCGGTCGGCGCAAGCGTCAGCCACGTGAAGGAAGGCGACCGCGTCGGCATTCCCTGGCTCTATTCCGCCTGCGGCTACTGCGAGCATTGCCTCGGCGGTTGGGAAACGCTGTGCGAGACGCAGCAGAACACCGGCTACTCCGTCAACGGCGGCTTCGCCGAGTACGCCTTGGCCAACGCCAGCTACGTCGGCCACCTGCCGAAGAACATCGGCTTCGTCGAGATCGCGCCGATCCTGTGCGCCGGTGTGACCGTGTACAAGGGCCTGAAGGTCACCGACACCAAGCCGGGCGACTGGGTGGTGATTTCCGGCATCGGCGGACTCGGCCACATGGCCGTGCAGTACGCCAGGGCGATGGGCCTGAACGTGGCTGCCGTCGATGTGGATGATGCCAAGCTTGATCTCGCGCGCCGTCTCGGTGCCACGGTCACCGTCAATGCGACGACCACCGATCCGGTCGCGTATCTGAAACGGGAGATCGGCGGCGCGCACGGTGCGCTGGTCACGGCGGTGTCGCCGAAGGCCTTCGAGCAGGCCATCGGCATGGTCCGTCGCGGCGGCACCGTCTCGCTCAACGGGCTGCCGCCGGGGCAGTTCCCGCTCGACATCTTCGGCATGGTGCTCAACGGCATCACCGTGCGCGGTTCCATCGTCGGTACCCGCCTGGACCTGCAGGAATCATTGGACTTCGCTGCGATGGGCAAGGTGGCGGCGACGGTAGCGACGGACCGGCTGGAAAACATCAACGAGGTGTTCGCGCGCATGCAGGCCGGCACGATCGAAGGCCGCATCGTGCTCGACTTCGCCCGCTGACGGCAGGCGCCCGCACGGCGTCAGTCCTCCATGAGTAGCGGGGCGGCGTCGTGCTGGGTGGCCACCACCGGCTTCGCATCGCGCGCCGGCAACGGCCGGATCCGCAGGGTTCGGTTGCGGCACAGGTCCAGCGCGGGATACAGGGCGCGGCGGCCGTTGACGAAGTCCACCCGCACGTCATGCACGCACTGGTCGGCAGCAAGCTGCACCGTCACGGTGTCGCCACCTCCGGCTACGGTGCCGCCATGCAGCAGTTCGCTCCATGACCCGCCACCGGCGGGCGCGGTCGCGACCGAGACGATCCGGTCGTGCGCGCGATTGACGAGGTACAGGTAGTGCGTGCGTTCGCCCGCCTGGACATCAGCGATCGACAGGGCGGTGGCGAGCAGGGCGATGACGGACAGACGATGCATGGCGTGTTCTCCGGAAGTGAGGGCGCCACCGACGACGCGGGCATGCGTGCGGGGCGATCGCATCTCGCGCCCGCACGGCTCGCCCGGCAACGGATCCGGGACGAATCGTCGTGCCGTCGTGACGAATCGTAGTGCGTGCCTTCTGCGCCTTCCCGTGCACGGCGCATCGCCCTACGATGCGGTCGCCGACTGGGAGTACCGCATGAAGATCCGTCTGGGCACGCTGGACGTCCGGCTGTCCCGCTACCTTGGCCTCTGGTCACTCGTGGTGGTGGTGTTCGCGATGCAGGGCTGCGTCAACGACGCGGTCAACGCGCGCCTGTGGTCGCCCGCGACCTACGTGCGCTGGTCCGCCGTGCAATGGCTGACGTGGGCGGCGCTGGCACCGTTGGTGTTCCGGCTGGGCGAGCGTCATCCCCTGCCCTTCCCGCTGCGCCTGCGCGCCCTGCTGCGGCACGTCGGCTACAGCCTCGGCGTCACGCTGCTGGCCATGGCAATCGGCGCGTTCGTCTCGTCGCTGTTCGAGCCCGCCGGCATCGGCGACCAGTTCGCCCAGTTCGTCAGCAAGCACTTCGCCACGGGACTGCTGGCGTACTGGGCGCTGCTGGCCGTGCAACAGCTGCTGCATTTCCAGGCGGAGAAGTCGCGTCGCGAACTGGAGGCCACGCGACTGGCGACCGAGCTCGCGCAATCGCGCCTGCAGGTGCTGAAGACCCAGCTGCAGCCGCACTTCCTGTTCAACACGCTGCACGCCATCGTGACCTTGCTGGACGAGGACAAGCTGTCGGCGGAAGACATGCTGCTGCGGTTGAGCGAACTGCTGCGCGCATTCCTGGAGGACTACGACGGCCAGGAGATTCCGCTGCGGCGCGAACTTGAACTGCTCGAACTCTATCTCGGCATCCAGCGGCGCCGCTTCAAGGACCGCCTGATCACGCGCATCCATGTCGCACCCGAGGTGCTGGAGGCGGCCGTGCCCAGCCTGGTACTGCAACCGATCGTGGAGAACGCGATCCGCTACGGCATCGGCCAGCATGTGGGCGACGACTGCGTCGAGATCGATTGCCGGCGTGACGGCGACCTGCTCTGCATCGACGTGCGCAACTACAACAGCACGCTCGATGATGGCGGCCATGCGGGCGGGCATGGCATCGGCCTGTCGAACACCAGGCTGCGCATGCGCGAGCTGTACGGCGACGAGGCCAGCCTGCGGCTGGACCTGATCGTCCCGCGAGGCGTCGCCTGCCGGTTGCGCCTGCCCTACCGCGACCTGGACGACGACGTGCTGCCCGAGCACGTGCCGGCATGAGCCTGACCGCGCTGGTGATCGACGACGAACCGATCGCGCGACATGCGGTGGTGCGGTTGCTGCGCGACGATCCCGACATCGAGGTGACCGGCGAATGCGGCGATGGCGTGTCGGCGGTGGCGGCGATCCGCGCGCAGTCGCCGGACCTGGTGTTCCTCGACATCCAGATGCCCGCCATCACCGGCCTGGACGTGGTGGCGACCATCGGCGCGGCACGCATGCCGGCGACCATCTTCGTCACCGCCTACGAGCAGTTCGCCGTGCGCGCGTTCGAAGCGAACGCCGTCGACTACCTGGTGAAGCCGTTCAGCCGCGAGCGTTTCGCGGAAACACTGCGCCGCGCGAAGCAGCGACTGGCGACCGCGCGCGGCGCCGATGCCGACGCCACCGTCCGCATCATGCAGGCCCTCGCATCGCTGCAGCAGCGCGACGCCTGTCTGGAACGGATCCCCGTCCGCGAGGACGAGCGCGTGGTACTGGTCGACGTGGACGACATCGTCTGGATCAAGGCCAGCGGCAACACCGTGCGCCTGCACCTGGCCGACCGCGTGCACGCGGTACGCGAAACCATGGCCACGCTGGCCGCGCGCCTAGACCCGCGCCGCTTCGCCCGCGTGCACCGCTCGGCCATCATCAACATCCGCCGGGTCAAGGACATCCACCCGTGGTTCAACGGCTATCACGTGGTCACCATGGACACCGGCCAGCAACTGCGCATGAGCCGCTACCAGCACGAGGCGTTCCTGAAACTGGCGACGCTGCGCCGCGAGGACTGACGCGGGCGGCTATTCCGAATCCACGCCCGCCAGCGCCAACACCCAGCCCGGCACCACCGGCTCGCCGGCATAGAAGTCCTTCGGCTTCTTCTCCGCCATCGCCCAGCGATGCAACCAACTGGGGCCGTAGCGGCCGTTGTAGCCGTCTTCGCCACGCGCATAGGCGGGGTCACGCATCGCTTCATCCAGCGTCACCACGCGGTACCCGCGGCGCTGCACGCCCGCCACCAGATCGGCATACGCCACGGCATTCAGTTCATTAGCATGCAGCAGCCACACCTGCGGCAACGCGTACCCCAGCAAGGCCTGCGATTGCGCTTCGTAGTAGTCGACCTTGTTGAGCATGTAGGGGAGATAGCCCCGACGCAGCCGCTCCAGCGTGGCCGCACGCGCGGGCGTATCGGGCTGGCCGTCAAGCACGTTGGCGTACGCGAACGCCCACACCCATTCGCCGTTGTCGACCGTGACCGGCGCGATGCGGTAACCACGCTCACCGAGGAAAGCCGACAGCACCGCGCGATCCTCCGGCGTGCGTCCGGCGCGCAGGTAGGGATGACGGAACCAGCGCGGCACCTGCCCGCGTTCGGCCAGCAACGGCCGCAGCACGCGCTCGCCATCGAGGATGTCCTGCTGGAACGCCGGCAAGCCCACCGCGTGCACATCGAGGTGGCCATGCGTGTGGTTGCCCAGTTCGTAGCCCGCCTCCAGCCAGTCGCGCAGCATCGCCACCCGCGCCGGCTGCACCTGGCCGTCGACGTCCAGCTTGCCTTCGTTGACGAAGCCGACCACCGGCACGCCGGCCTGCGTCAGCTGCGCCATCAGTTGCGCATGGCGCGCGCCCAGTTCCGCCGGCGGCGTCTTGTCCATCCGCTGCCACGGCAGGTCGTCGATGGTGATGGCGATGCGGCGGTCGGGCCCGGTGGCGTGTGCCGCCAGCGATACGACGAACAGGAAGATCACGGGCAGTACGCGACATAACGGACGCATCGGCAGGGGGACCGCAGGCAGGTGGCCCACGAGCTTAGCCAGCCCGGACGACCACCGGCAACCGCGCGACCCTTCGCATACCTTCATGCGGCGTGAGGATGTCTTGTCCTGCGGATGCGGCATGATGCGTAAGGAGAAACACAAACCCCGAAGGATGTGCTGATGCGTGCGTGGTGGTTGCTGCCTTTCCTGTTGCTGTCTTCCGGTGCCGCGCTCGCGGCCGATGCCTGTCCGCAGTTGTCGCAACAGGTACCGTCGGACGTCGCCACCCGCATCGCGACGGTCGCCTGCCGCGAACACGTCATGTGGTATCGCCCCTTCATCGACCGCAACGGCCGGCTGGCGAATGCGCCGATGATGGAAGCCGAGTCGTCGCTGTTGTCGATCGGCGACGACCGCGCCTGGCAACGCGTCGCTCGCTACTGGCGCGACAGCGGCCTGCTCGCCGCCATCGGCCATCGCCGCGGCGCGACCGACTGCCTCTATGCCTCGGCGACGGGGCCGCAGGCCGAAGCCTGCCGCGGCTTCGTGGTCGACACGCCGTGGTCGGCCGCCTTCATCTCGTGGGTGATGCGCGAAGCCAGGGTGCCGGGCTTCCGCGGGTCCAGCCGCCACTTCACCTATGTGCAGGCGGCGTTCCAGAACCCGTCGACGAATGCCTTCGACGTCATCGACGTGGCGAAGGCCAAGCCGGTGGTGGGCGACCTGATCTGCTACGTGCGCCAGTCCGGCCGCCTGTTCGGCCACGAAGGGCTGGTGCCGTTGCTGCGCAGCGGCAGCTCGCTCGACATGCATTGCGACATCGTGGTGGCGGTGAACCCGAACAACGACAACACCGCGTACGCGATCGGCGGCAACGTGCAGCAGGCCGTGACCATGCGGATGCTGCCACTGAACCGCAACGGCGAATTCTGGGGCGGCCTGCCGCTGCGCATCGGCGATGGCACGCTGTGCGCGCCCGACAACGAGGCGGCCTGCAACATGAACCGGCAGGACTGGGCCGCGATCCTGCGACTCAAGTCACCGGCGGAACTGGCGAAGCTGCCGGGCGCGCTGCCGCCCGTGCAGGAAGCTCCCGGTAGTGAGTCGCCGGAGAAGGCGGAGTGCTGCATTCACTGCGTCATCGGATCGGGGGTGCCAAGGTGCCCCACGGAAGCGAACCCGCCTGCTGCTACGGACACACCCTGATGAATCTGCTCCGCCTTCCCGTCGCGCGCGGCCTCGCGACCCTCGCCGCGGCCGTGATGCTGGCTGCCTGCACGACCACGCCGACGGCGAGCAGCCCCACGCTCGCCGCCGGCCAGCAGGCAACCGTCACCGGCACCCTCGTCAGCGTGGACACCACGCCGTGGACCTACGACGGCAGCGCCGTGGTAAAGATCGCCGCGACCAACGGCCAGGTGGACGTGCACCTGCCCGCCCGCTGGAACCTGTGCAAGGCCCCGCCGCCGGACGATGTGCAATCGCTGAAAGCCGGCGACCGCGTGCAGGCCACCGGCACGGTCACCGATGATGGCGCGCTGGTGGTCTGCGAACGCGCGGAGCATGGCCTTCGCAAGACGCCCTGAACGATCGCACGATCCGCAGGCCGAAGAACGAGGGCGCCCCGTCGTGTGAGACGACGGCGATGGTGCAGCGCAGCTCGCATGTAACCGTTTTCATGGCTAGTGTCCGCCGCTCGCGGGGTGACCCGCGCTGCCAGGAACCGCCTGATGATCCCCACGCCGACGCGCCGCCTGCTGTGCACCACCACGACCGCCTGCGCGATGGCGATCGGAGCGCTGGCCAGTGAGGCGGCGCATGCTGCAGAGGCGCTCCCGCCGCGCGCCACCTGGACCGCCACCAGTTCGGCCAGCACCACCGTGGAGATGGCACCGCCGAAGGGCATCGATGGCGATCCGGCGACCAAGTGGGGCGGCGCGTTCTCGCCCGGGCACTGGTACCAGGTGGATTTCGGCAAGCGCGTCGACGTCGGCGCGGTGGAACTGCATTGGGAATGGGGCGGCGCGCGCGCGTACTCCATCCAGGCCTCCGATGACGGCGAGCATTGGCGCACTGCGTTCGAGACGCGCGATGGCGTGGGCGGCATCGCGTACGACGTGTTCCCCACCGTGCAGGCGCGCTACCTGCGACTGGCCGCACCGGACCGCTCGGCGGACTGGGGCGTGTCAGTGTTCGAGTTCCAGCCGTATGCAGGTGGCGAAACGCCCCGCATCACCGGCGTGTCCGGTGATCCCGCCGCGTTGTGGTCCGACGCCGGTGAGGCGCATGCGATGAAGGCGGAACCCGCCGCCGACGGCATGCGGCAACTGCAGATCGACCTGCCCAAACCGCTGTCGTTGGCTGGCCTGGAGGTGGCATGGAAGGACACGCCGCTCGCCGCCCGGCTGGAAGGCCGCGAAGCCGGTTCCGACCGCTGGATCGTGATGGCGGAAGAGCCGCGCGCCTTCGGCGACACCGCATTCCTCGCCGACCGCCAGGCCCGCACGCTGTCCGCACTGCGCCTGAGCGTGCGCGGCGAAGGCACGCAGATCCCGATGCTGCAGCGCCTGCGCCTGATCGGGCCGAAGCGGGTGATGACGGCGATGAAGCGCTACGAACTCGCGGCCTCGCGCGAACACCGTGCACTGTTCCCGTCATCGCTGCACCAGCAGCAGGTGTACTGGACGGCCGTCGGCATTCCTGCGGGCCGGCAGAAGTCGGTGCTCGACGAGTTCGGCCATGTCGAAGCCTTCAAGGGTGCGCCGCTGGTGCAGCCGGTGTGGCGCGATGCCAGCGGTCGTGCGAGCGCGGCGAATACCGACACGCCGATCACCCATGCGCTGCGCGACGGCTGGATGCCGATGCCCACCGTGCAGTGGTCGCCGCAACCCGGCCTGGAACTGACCACCGCCGCGATCGCCCTCGAGCAGCGCGGCGCACCGGTCACGCTGGTGCGCTACCGCCTGCGCAACACCGGCACCACGTCGGTCGCCGGCAGCTTCAACCTGCTGACACGGCCGATGCAGGTCAGTCCGCCGTGGCAGAACGGCGGGCCGTCGCCGATCCGCGAGATCGCCGTCGGCACCGGCGACGCCGCGCAGGTCGCGGTCAACGGGCGCACGCTGTTCCAGTCGCTGACGCCGGTGGCTCGCGCGTCTGCGTCGGCCTTCGGTGCGCATGGCGAAGGCGAAATCACTGCCCTGCTGATGACCGACGCACTGCCCGGTACACACCAGGTGCACGACGACACGGGACTGGCGGCCGGGCAGCTCGGTTACGACGTGGCGCTCGCGCCCGGGGCAACACAGGACATCGTGATCGCGTTCGCCCTCGGCGATGCACGCATCGATCCCGCCAAGCCCTTGCCGGCCGCACCGGCGATCGACTTGAAAGGCCTCACCGGCGAAGGCGCCTTCGATGCGCGCGCCGACGAGGTAGCCGCGCAGTGGCAGGCGCGCCTGGGCCGCATCGGCCTGTCGCTGCCGGATGCCTCGCTGGTCGACATGTTGCGCGCGCAGGCGGCGTACATGCTGATCAACCAGAGCGGCCACGCGATGCAGCCGGGGCCGCGCAACTACAACCGCTCCTTCATCCGCGACGGCGCCGCTACCGCCGCGACGCTGGTACGCATGGGCATGCCGAAGACCGCGCGCGATTACCTGCAGTGGTACGCCGGCCATGCGGTGCACGAAAACGGCCTGGTGTCGCCGATCCTCAACGACGACGGGTCGGTCAATACCGGCTTCGGTTCCGACATCGAATACGACAGCCAAGGGCAGTTCATCTGGCTGGTCGCCGAACTGGCGCGCCTCGACGGCGGTGCGCGCAGCGTGCGCGACTACCAGGACAAGGTGACGCGCGCGATGAACTTCATGCAGGAACTGCGCGAGCGCACGATGGTGCCGGGCTACCTCGCCGACCAGCCGTCACCGGAGCGCTTCCACGGCATCCTGGCGCCGTCGATCAGCCACGAGGGCTACCCGGTGCCCACGCATAGCTACTGGGACGACTACTGGGCGCTGAAGGGCTGGCATGACGGCGCGTGGCTGGCCGAGCAGTGGGGCGATGCGAAGACCGCCGCCTGGGCGCGCGAACAGTACGCGGCGCTGCGCGCATCGATGGCGGCCTCGATTCGCGCGACGATGACGTGGAAGGGTATCGACACCGTGCCCGCCGACGCCGACATGGGCGGCAGCGATCCCACCAGCCTGTCGATCGGTCTGGATCCGGCCGGGCAGCAGGACGTGATGCCGGCCGATGCGCTGAAGACCACCTTCGACCGCTACCTGGACGACGTACGCAAGCGCGACGTGCCTGGCGCGCTGTACGCGTACACGCCGTACGAGATCCGCAACGTGCTGACCTACGTGCATCTCAACCGGCCGCAGGAAGCGCATGAACTGCTGATGCGTTTCCTCGGCCATCGTCGCCCCGGGCCGTGGCAGGTGCTGGCGGAGGTGGTGTATTCGGACGCGCGCCACGCGATCTATCTGGGCGACATGCCGCACACCTGGATCGGTTCGGAATACGCACGCGCGATCTTCGGCATGTTGATGCATGAAGGCGACACGGCGCTGTCGCTGCTGCCCGGCACGCCGCCCGCCTGGGTCGCCGACGACGGCCTGCGCGTGGACGGCCTGCCGACGGCCTACGGCACGCTGGCGATGACCGCCCGCCAGCAGGGCCAGACCCTGCACGTCACGCTCGGCCCGGGCCTGCGCAAGGACGTGGCGTTGAAGGTCAGCTGGCCGAACCGTACGAAGCCGTCGCAGGTGATGGTGGATGGAAAGGCGGTGACCGACTTCGACGATCAGGGTCTGCGGATCGCCCACCCCTTCAGCCAGTTGGAGGCGACTTGGTAGGTCGCCCCTAGGAAATCGGTCAAGAATCGTAAGAAATGAGCGAGGGCCTTCCCGCTATAACCTATATATATCAGTTGTTTACTGGATTGCTTAGTTCGGGTATCGTCTGAGAATCGTAAGAATCAGGTGATCCCATGGCGCGTGCACGCACTGCCACCGTGACCGACCTGCTGACGCTGCTGGCGAGTGGCGACCCCGTGCCAGCGGCCCAGCTGGCTCAATCGCTGGGCGTGAACCGCCCCATGTTGGCCGTGCTGGTCGCCGAAGCCGGACCTGCGGTGCTGCGGATCGGTAAAGCCCGCGCCACCGCCTACGTGGCACGGATGCGCACCGATGCCGGCGACACCTGGCCGCTGTGGCGGATGCGTCCGGATGCGACGTTGGAGGAACTCGGTACGCTGCATGCGCTGCGGGGAGACCGTTTCTACTTCGACACCTCGGGTGAGCGACCCTTGTTGGCGCGCCCTGTCGACCGCGTCGCCGGCTTCCATCCTGGGCTGCCGTGGTTCCTCGACGACCTGCGCCCGCAAGGGTTTCTTGGGCGCATGCTGGCGCACCACCAGGGACGCACGCTGGGTGTACCGGACGACCTCATCCGGTGGCAGGTCCGCGACACATTACTGGCGATCACGCGTACCGGCGGCACCGGCATCGGCGACCTGATCCTGGGCCAGGAAGCGCTGACGATCGCGATGGCCGAACGCGACGCACCGATCGATGTCGTTGCCTTCACCGATCGCGCACGACAGTACCCGGCGTGGGCGCGTGCCGCACTGGCGGGCGAGGACATCGGCTCGTCGCCTGGCGGCGAGCAGCCGAAGTTCACCGCCACCGTCCAGCATGAGGACGGCGGGCGTTACGTCGCGCTGGTGAAGTTCGCCGTTCCGGACGAAGGCCAGGCCGTTCGCCGGTGGGCCGACCTGCTGGTGTGCGAACACCTGGCGGCCACGACCTTGCATGAGGCGGGGCTGCCTGCATCGACATCGCACTGTCTGCACGCCGATGGCTACACCTTCCTGGAGGTCCATCGCTTCGACCGGTCTGCCGACGCACTCGGGCGCCACGGTTTCGTTTCCCTGCAGGCGCTGGATGCCGCGTTCTACGGCGATGGCGCGCGCGACTGGGGACGGTTCGGCGCGATGTTGGAGGCCGATGGCTGGATCACACCGGAGGATGCCGTACGGATGGCACGCCTGCACTGGTTCGGGCGCTTCATCGACAACAGCGACATGCATGCCGGCAATCTGGCGTTCCATCTCGCCGACGAGCGCCCGCTCGCGCTGGCACCGGCTTACGACATGTTGCCGATGGCCTTGGCGCCCTCACGCACCGGCGCCGTGCGCCCCCTGGAGACCGTACGACTGGCCGCCCCTGATCGCACCGGACAGGTCGGCCACATCCGCTGGGCGGCGGACGCCGCCATCGTCTTCTGGCAGCGCGTGGCAGACAGCGACCTGATTGGATCGGATGAGCTGCGCACGCTCGCGCGCGCCAACATCGATGCGGTCGGAAATTTCTCGCGCCCGTTCGCCTAGCCCACCGCGCAGGCCCGGAGATGTGGGTGAGCGGAGTCAGTTCGCCAGGAAGGCGGGCGGCACATGCTCGACCAGCCACACCCCGTTGTCCGATCTGAAGAAGACATGCCCCGCACGGTGCATGTCGCCGGCATCGACGATCAGGACGACGGGCTGACCATGCCGCGTCCCCACCTTCACTGCGGTATCGGCATCAGCGGACAGATGCACGTGATGGCGGTCACCACGTAGCAGGCCTTCCGTGCGAATCGAGTCGAGGAAGCGCGTCGCGGTGCCGTGGTACAGCTGCTCGGGCGGCGCCTGTTGCGCAAGCCCAAGTTCGACTGGCACGGAATGCCCCTGATTCGCGCGGATGCGGGTGCCGTCCTCACTGATCGCGAAGCGTTGCTTGTCACTCGTCCGCACGACCTCGTGAAGCAGCTCCACCGTCAACGGCAGTTTTCCCGTTGCCTTCGACAGCAATTCATTGATGGATACCCAGCCCTGAGGATCGAGCTGAAGCCCGATCTTCTCGGGTTCGTGCCGCAGGACCAAGCTCAGGAACTTGCTGGTGCTCACCAATCGGTCTTTCATTCGCGCCTATTCCTTCTCGTCTGCCTTGACCCACCGCCCATTCTCCTGCAACACCACCTCGAAGCGCGCCCACTGCCGGAATGCATCGATGCTGGACGCGCCCGTGCTGCCGGTCTGCTCACCGGCGACGACGTGGTACTGCAACGCCGGACCTTCGCATTCCAGCACATGCCGCACGCTCCACAGGCGGCCGAGTTTGCCGTTGCTGTAGAAGCGACCGCGCACGATCGCATCGGGATGGGTGATGTTGCGCTCGGCGTGCTGCTTGGCGAGTTCCAGCAGTTCGGTGAGGTTCTCGGTGGTGATGTCGACGTAGGAGTTGAGTTGCTCCATCGCCGCGGAAAAATCTTCCTGGGTCAATTCGAACTGGCGCTGCGCGGGTTGGGTGATGCGCGAGGCTTCGCGACGACGATGCAGGTGCGCCGGGTAGCGGCGCCACGGAAACAGGGCGTTGAAGGCGATGGCCATCACCAGGATCGCCACGACGTTGATCAGGATCGGCATCAGCACGTAGTGGTAGCCGAGCACATGCACGTCCGCGCCGCCGATCACCGCGGCCAGGGCCGTGGCGCCGCCGGGCGGGTGGATGCAGCGCAGGTAGTACATGCCCAGCACGGCCAAGCCGACGGCGAGCGCCGCGGTCCATGCATGGCCGGGGAACAGTTTCTGGCAGCTCACGCCGATGGCGGCAGACAGCAAGTGTCCACCCACCACGGCCCACGGCTGCGACAGCGCGCCCTGTGGCACGGCGAAAAGCAGCACGGCGGACGCGCCCATCGAGGTGACCATCAGCGCGCCACCGACGGCGCCGGCGGCGTGTTCGGGGAACGTCCAACGGGTCAGTCCGTACACCGCCATGATGCCCAGCAACGCGCCGAGGCCGGAGATCCACTTCTCGCCGTGGCGGGTGGTGTTGCGCTCGATACCCAGCAGCAGGCGCAACTCGGACAGGCGGGAATGGGGACTCATGGGCGACAGCGAGAGGGCGAGCGCCGCAGTCTATGCGAAGGACAGTCCGTCACGCCGTAGGGCGGGCCCCGGCCCGCCGCCTCGCAACATCAACCGCGCGCGCTGAGCAACCCGATCCGGCGGAACCACATCTCCAGCGGCACGGTCACCAGCGGCGGCACGGCGGCTATCAGGGCCAGCAGCGTGGCCCACCACGGCCAGCGCAGGCGCAGGGCCGACACTACGGTGGCGACGACGTAGAACAGGAAGGCGCCGCCATGCAACGGCCCGAAGATCTTCACGCCCAGTTCGTTGGCCACCGGCCCGTACTTGAGCCACATGCCGATCAGCAGACCGGCCCAGGTGAAGCCTTCGATGAGCGCGGCGACAGCGAACAGGCGCCCGGCGGGCGCGAGGGGACGGGACATGCAGGAACTCCAGTGAGGGCTTGCCGGGTGCGATGGCGGCTGCGGCGCTCGCTGGCTCGCGGATTTTAGCGTCTCGAACCGAAGATACGTAGGGCGGGCCTTGGCCCGCCATCGCCACCTTGCGAATCGAATTGGCTACTGAATGAAGTGTGGCTGGCTCGAGCCTGTGAGGTGCGGCGTACTCGTGCCCGAGGCATCGGTGGGTCCGTTCACGCTGCGGCTTATTTTCGGGCAGATGTAGGACACCAGTAGCACAAGCTCAGATGAAGCAGTTTGGAGACAGGCGCACGTCCCAGCGGCCAGCCGCGGAAGAAAATCTCTCTAGCAGACTCGCAAGAGTCGCTTCAACCCGAAGGGATTCCCGATCGTCAATCGTGGCCAAGCGCAGACACACAAATTCATGGAATGCATGATCCATGTCGCTTGGCCCATCGCCACAATCTTTCCAATGCTTCTGACAAAGCGCAGGAATCGATACCTGCTCAGCAACAAAGGTCTTTCCCGAATCTAAGGACTCTAGAACTCTTGCTTCTGCTGATTCATCAAATCCAGCCAGCAGCATGACTCCATAGGTCTTCCAGTTTCCAGCATCTCGATACATGTACTCAAACACGGAGAAATCGCCATCTTGCACCATGATTGCTTCCTGTCGTCAGTTGATTGCAGGCTGCCCTGGGAATTTCTTAAAAGTTGCGACTATCGACAGCGCTTCATGGAAGACCGATAGAGGCCATTGACCGGCCAATCTGTTCGCCGCCCTTGAGCTGATACCCTTGGCAAATCCAACCGCAACCAAACAGCATGGAACACCCGAGCGCAACGAATCCGCCTATTCCGCCACGCCGCTGGCTGTACGGGGCCGGGTTTCGCCAGTTCCTTGATACCGATCCAGACCACATCCTCGGTGAACTGGTTCGGCATAGCGGTGCCGACATTGATCACAATCAGACGAATGCTTGGCTGGAACAGATTAGGTTACTAAAGACGCTGGAACTGCAGGCCCATCTTGCTGATACAGAAAAACTCTACTTTGAGTACACCATTCCCCGGCTGGGCCGACGCGTTGATGTAATTCTTATCGCAGGGAATGTTCTGTTCGTCATCGAATTCAAAGTCGGCGAGCGGCACTTCACCGCCTCGGCCTTGGACCAAGTGTGGGACTACGCACTGGACCTCAAGCATTTCCATGAAGCCAGTCACGGACTAAGCATTACGCCATTACTGGTGGCGACCGAGGCCCCGCAGCAATCCATCGAAGTCCAAAGAACTTCGCATGACGATGGTCTTGTACGGCCAGTCCGCGCCTGCGGCGGCGACCTATCCGCTGCGGTCGAGCAATGCCTGTCTTTCTTTGACGCTTCTGATATCGATGCGCAAGCTTGGGAACAAGGCCGGTATTTACCCACGCCATCGATCATCGAAGCCGCCCGCGCACTCTATGCCGGCCATTCGGTCGATAGCATCTCTCGCAGCGATGCTGGCGCTCAGAACCTGGCCGTGACGTCGCGTGCAGTTGACCAGATTATCGAGCAGGCTCGCACACGGGGACGAAAAGCCATCTGCTTTGTCACGGGCGTCCCCGGCGCAGGAAAGACGCTGGTGGGTCTAGATGTCGCCACCCGGCATATGGATAAGGGCGAAGCGACTTACAGCGTATTCCTGTCTGGCAATGGGCCACTGGTCGCTGTACTACGGGAGGCGCTGGCAAGAGACAGCGTTGAACGCGCTGCGGCGGCAGGCGAGACCTTGCTCAAAGGCAAGGCTCGGCAGGAAGTATCGGCATTCATTCAGAACGTTCACCACTTCAGGGATGACTGTCTAAAGGATTCAGTAGCTCCACCGGAGCATGTCGTTCTGTTCGACGAGGCACAGCGAGCGTGGACGTTGGAACAGACCGCTTCGTTCATGGCGCGAAAGAAGGGTATTCCAGACTTTGATAGATCCGAACCCGCGTTCCTTATTTCCTGCTTAGACCGCCATCAGGATTGGGCTGCCGTCATTTGCCTGGTAGGCGGTGGTCAGGAGATAAATACCGGCGAAGCAGGAATCCGAGAGTGGTTGGAAGCGGTACTGACTCGCTTTACTTCATGGGATGTGCACTTACCGCCACAACTCAACGAATCCGAGTACGGAAGTCGTGACGTGTTGGAACAGGTGCTTGCCCGCCCTGACACACATCCAAATCCAGCCCTCCATCTCGCCACCTCTATGCGCTCGTTCCGAGCCGAGTCTCTTAGCAAGTTCGTCCGGGAGGTTCTTGACCTTGAGACCGAAGAGGCCCGCGCTACATTGCTCGATCTGCAGTCACGCTACCCCATTCGGATTACGCGCGACCTTTCTCGCGCCAAGCACTGGCTACGTGATCAGGCGCGCGGAACCGAGCGCTACGGCATTGTGGTTTCGTCACAGGCACAACGCCTTAAGCCGCATGCCATCGACGTTCGAGTAAAGACCGATCCTGTGCGCTGGTTTCTCGACGACAAGGAAGACGTGCGTTCCTCCTACTACTTAGAGGACGTGTCCACGGAATTCCAGGTGCAGGGCCTAGAGCTTGATTGGACCTGCGTAGTCTGGGATGGGGACCTGCGACATACAGGCGGTGCGTGGTCACACCACGAGTTCAAAGGGACCCGCTGGAATCGCATCAATAAGCAAGAGCGTCGTACGTACTTGAAGAACGCTTATCGCGTTCTCTTGACGCGAGCCCGGCAAGGCATGGTGATCGTCATCCCTGAGGGTAGCGTCAATGACCCAACGCGGGCCGCCGACTACTACGATGGCACGTACGAATATTTGCGACTATTAGGAATTCCACATATCTAGTTGCACGGCTTTTAAGCTGAAGCCAGCGTAGCCTGAAGTGAGATCGACCGCACGAGCTTTACGTACCCAAAAGATCTTCCCGAATGGTCGAAAAGCAACGAATACGCTGTAATTACGCGGACTACGCATAGCCGATGCTCGCTTTTGATGTTTGATCTTTTCCCAATCCTCAGGTCAGGTTAGCCTCATCAACCAGGCATCACTTGGCTTCAATGCCAAGACGCTGGGTTGATGAAACCAACCCAGCCTACTTGATGCTGGACCCCAGGAAGATACGGAGACGTTCCAAGTCCGCTTCAAGCGCTAAACGAAACGCGGCATCCTTTTTCGCACGCCCATCGACATATCCAAACGTCGACCGCAACTCCCCATCGACCACACTAAGATTCGCCCACCCAATCACCCGGTCACCCCACAGCACCGGCAGCGCGTAATACCCCAGCTTCCGCTTCGGCGCCGGGGTGTAGGCCTCGAACCGATACGTCCACCCCCAGAACATCTCGAACCGCCGCCGATCCCACACCACCGGATCAAACGGCGTCAGCAACCGCACCTGGTCATCCGGCTTCCAGCGCCGCGAGCGCGGATCCTCGTCCGCCGGCCAGCACCAGTCCACCCCCTCGACCCTTGCCGTACCCAATCGCTGGCGCGCCCGCTTCAGCACCCCCGCACGCAGGCCCTCCCATTGCGGCACACCGCGACGCAGGTACGCGAGCAACTGCCCCAGGCTCGCCGCCGGCAACGGTGCGTACTTGCGCACGATGATGTCGAGCAGCGCATCCAGCCGTGCCTCCGCCTCGGACATCGCAACAGGTGTCGCATCATCGACACGCGGCGCATAGACCCGCGTACCACCCTCGCGGCGCGCCACCCGCAACAGCCCGCGGTAATGCATACCATCCAGCAACTGCGTGCTCGCGTTCGACGAACCACCGAACCAGTTGGTCGTCTTGCCATGCCCGAAGTGCGCATCCACGTCGCGCGGATGCGCGTTGCCGCGCTCAGCAACGAAATCCAGCACCGCCTGCGCCTGCTTCCAGCGCGCGGGCGTCCACGCCTCGCGTGCCTTGCGCGGGTGCATCAGCTGGTGATGCTCGCGCGGCAGGAAACCGTAGTTGACGAAGAAGTCTTCTTCCAGCGGCAGGCGTGGGTACCGCCGCTCTAGATCACCGGCACGATAGCCGGCGACACGATGACGCAGAGTCAGGTCCTGCGCGCGTGCCGGCGCCCGGATCGGGTCCGCCTGCACGAACCCCAACCGCTGGATCGCACGCGGCAGCGTGGTCGGCTTGAACAGGCTGCGTGCGACGGCATAGCGGCGCAGGTGTTCGAGGGTCAGCGTCATGCCGAAGGTGCACGCTGCTGGACGGTGCACGGTATCGCCTGGTCACTGGCGACCCGCGATGGCCGGATGCGAGGACCGCCACTCATCCTTGCTTGGCCCGCGCGGCACTCCGCTTGCCTGCGCCGATCGGCGCATCCGGCGCCACGGTCCGCTTGCCCGCCCTGCGGCTCGGCTTGGCTCGCTTGCTGACCAGCGCAAACCGGTAGCCCATCGCACCGGCCACTTTCAGCACCGTGCCGAAGCTGGGATTGCCGTCGCTGGACAGCGCCTTGTACAGGCCCTCGCGCGTCAGTCCCGTGTCGCGCGCCAGCTGGCTCATGTTGCGCGCGCGCGCCGCCACACCCAGCGCATGCACCAGGAAGGCTGGATCATCGCCAGCCTCTTCGAAGCACGCGTCCAGATAGGCGGTGATGTCCGATTCGGTTTTCAGATACTCCGCCGAATCCCAGGGCGTGGTCTTCAGTGCCATGTCAGTTCTCCAACTTTCTCGCCATCGCTAGCGCCGCCCCGATGTCCGCGTGTTGCGATGCCTTGTCGCCGCCGCACAACAGCAGCACCCACGCGTCGCCATGCCGGCTGTAGTAGATGCGATAGCCCGGGCCACAATCGATCTTCATCTCGCCTATGCCACCTGCCAGCACGCGATGCTGACCCGGATTGCCGAATGCGAGCCGATCGATCCTCGCCTGAATGCGCATCCTCGCGTGCCGGTCGCGCAGCGAAACAAACCCGTCCTCGAATACCCGCGTCTTCCTGACCTCGATCATGCAGCGTCATCCATGACGTCGACCTCGCGGGAACTGTGAACCTTGGTTCACAACGTGTCAACCGGTCGACCAACAAAAAAGCGGCCATGGGCCGCTTGTTTGATCGGAGAAACGCTGGCCGTGCCGACCGCCTTCGCCCGCAGTCCAGAGCACCGGACGTAGAGTCGAGCTTGCTCGACTCCGCGATGGCATCAGGCATGTCGCGGATGGTGGAGCAGCGGAGCAAGCTCCGCTCTACGACTCCCTCCCCCGCACGCGGGAGAGGGAGTGCGCGGCATCACACGGTGACCGGGTTCGCCTTGTCCACGTCAATCTTGTACTGCTTGATCGCGCGGGATACGTCCTTGGCGGTCATCTTGCCTTCCTTCGCCAGGGCGGCGATGGCGGCGTGGGCGATGTAGTAGCGGTCCACTTCGAAGTGGCGGCGCAGGTTGGCGCGGGTGTCGCTGCGGCCGAAGCCGTCCGTGCCCAGTGCCGTGTACGCGGCCGGGATGAAGGCGCGGATCTGGTCGCTGTAGGCACGCACGTAGTCGGTCGCGGCGATCACCGGACCCTGCCGGCCTTCCAGCAGCTCCGTCACGTACGCCTTGCGCGGCGACTTGGCTTCCGGATTCAGACGGTTCCAGCGCTCCGCATCGAAACCGTCACGACGCAGCTCGTTGAAGCTCGGGCAGGACCAGATGTCGGCGGTCACGCCGAAATCCTTGTCCAGCAATTCGGCCGCCGCGATCGCCTCGCGCAGGATGGTGCCGCTGCCCAGCAGCTGCACGCGCAGCTCGCCCTTCTTCGGCTTGCCCGCATCGGTGAGCAGGTACATGCCCTTGATGATGCCCTCGGCCGCGCCTTCCGGCATGTCCGGGTGGGTGTAGTTCTCGTTCATCAGGGTGACGTAGTAGTACTCGTCCACCTGCTCCTGCAGCATCTTCTGCATGCCGTGCTGCAGGACCACCGCGACTTCGAAACCGAAGGTCGGGTCGTAGCTGCGCACGTTCGGGATGCTGCCGGCGATGACGTGGCTGAACCCGTCCTCGTGCTGCAGGCCTTCACCGTTGAGCGTCGTGCGGCCCGCGGTGCCGCCCAGCAGGAAGCCGCGCGTACGCATGTCGGCCGCCTGCCAGGCGATGTCGCCGATGCGCTGGAAGCCGAACATCGAGTAGTAGATGTAGAACGGCAGCATCGGCACGTTGCTGACCGAATAGCTGGTGCCCGCCGCCATCCACGACGACATCGCACCCGGCTCGCTGATGCCCTGCTGCAGCACCTGGCCGGACTGGTCCTCGCGGTAGTACATCAGCTGGTCGGCATCGACCGGCTTGTACTTCTGGCCGAACGGCGCGTAGATGCCGATCTGGCGGAACATGCCTTCCATGCCGAAGGTGCGCGCCTCGTCGGCGACGATCGGCACCAGCCGCGGACCCACCTGCTTGTCGCGCAGCGCGATGTTCAGGCCCTGCACGAACGCCATGGTGGTGGAGATCTCGCGGTCGCCGGTGCTCTTCAGCAGGCGGTCGAAGGCTTCCAGCTTCGGCGTCTCGAACGACTCACTGGCCTTGCGGCGACGCTGCGGCAGGTAGCCGCCGAGTGCGGCGCGGCGCGACTTCAGGTACTGGATTTCCGGCGAGTCCTCGCCCGGGTGGTAGAACGGCACCTGCGCCGACTCTTCCAGCTGCTTGTCACTGACCGGGATGTTGAAGCGGTCGCGGAACGTGCGGATGGCTTCGTCGTCCAGCTTCTTGGTCTGGTGGGTCGGGTTGAGCGATTCGCCCGCCGAGCCCATGCCATAGCCCTTCACCGTCTTGGCCAGGATCACCGTGGGCATGCCCTTGGTGTTCACCGCCTCGTGGTAGGCCGCATAGACCTTGTGCGGATCATGGCCGCCGCGGTTGAGGCGCCAGATATCGTCGTCGGACAGGTTGGCGACCATCGCCGCCGTCTCCGGGTACTTGCCGAAGAAGTTGTCGCGCGTGTACTTGCCGCCGAACGCCTTGCAGTTCTGGTATTCGCCGTCGACGGTTTCCATCATCAGCTTCTTCAGCACGCCGTCGGTGTCGCGCGCGATGAGCGGATCCCAGTAGCTGCCCCACAGCAGCTTGATGACGTTCCAGCCGCCGCCGCGGAACACGCCTTCCAGCTCCTGGATGATCTTGCCGTTGCCGCGCACCGGGCCATCGAGGCGCTGCAGGTTGCAGTTGACCACGAAGATCAGGTTGTCGAGGCCTTCGCGGCCGGCCAGCGCGATGGCGCCGAGGGTTTCCGGCTCGTCGCTCTCGCCGTCGCCGATGAAGCACCACACCTTGCGGTCGGACTTCTCGATCAGGCCGCGGTGCTCCAGGTACTTCATGAACTGCGCCTGGTAGATCGCCGCCAGCGGGCCCAGGCCCATCGACACGGTGGGGGTCTGCCAGTAATCCGGCATCAGCCACGGGTGCGGGTAGGACGAGATGCCCTGGCCGTCGACTTCCATTCGGAAGTTGTCGAGCTGCTGCTCGTTGATGCGGCCTTCCAGGTACGAGCGCGCGTAGATGCCCGGTGCGCTGTGGCCCTGGATGAAGAGCAGGTCGCCTGGATGATTCTCGGACGGCGCGCGCCAGAAGTGGTTGAAGCCGACGTCATAGAGCGTTGCACCCGACGCGAAGCTGGCGATGTGGCCGCCGAGGTCGCCGGGCTTGCGGTTGGCGCGCACGACGGTGGCCATCGCGTTCCAGCGGATGATCGAACGGATGCGCCATTCCAGCGCGGCATCACCGGGGCTCTTGGCCTCGTTCTGCGGCGCGATGGTGTTGACGTATTCGGTGGTCGGCGAGAACGGCAGGTAGGCACCGGCGCGGCGAGTGACTTCGACCATGCCTTCGAGCAACTGGTGAGCACGCAGGGCGCCGTTCTTCTCGATCACCGCCTGCATGGAATCGATCCATTCGCGGGATTCCTGCGGGTCCGGATCGCTCTGCAACATCTCGTTCAACCAGTTCATTCCCACTCCTGTTGCGCCGCGCGTGGGGCACGGCGTTGCCGTTTCTTGTAGAGCCTTGAAGTGTAACGCACGCACCCCGCGCGGGACCTGGCTACGCAGGCGTATGGAGGGGACATTGCGTGCCTGTCCCGGGACAACCACCACACCAAAATCAGACCTTTGGGTTATTGCAATGCAGCAAGCAAAAGTGAGCTTATGATCTGCGTCCGGGGGGAACGCGACGAACAGGGTCGGCATGCGCAACGCAGTGCCCAGCAGTGTCGTGCCAGAAAGGGATGTCGCCGGTGCCGCGCACTGGCGCAGCAGCCTGCGCACGCGTATCGCTTTGTGGGCCGGCCTGGTCAACGTGGTGCTGCTGTTGCTGCTGGTGGTGGCGACCGCGTGGTTCGCGCGACGGATGATCCTGGACGATGCGCGTCGCGACACGCAGGCGACCACGCAGGAGGCGGCGCAGCGGATCGACGCCGCCCTGCACGTGGTGACCATCACGACACAGGGGATGTCAGAGCTCGTCGGCAACGCACAACTCTCGCCCGATGAATTGACCACCACCTTGCGAGCCATGGTGAAGGCCACGCCCGGCTGCGTGGGCGGCCTGCTGATCCTGGAGGCACGCGCGAAAGAAGACGTGCCGTTCGCACGCTACGTCGCCGCGAACGGCAGCGACCGGGATTTCATCGCCGACGGTTACGCCTTCCGCGAACAGGGCTGGTACCAGCGCACCGTGGCCGCGCCGACGGGCTGGTGGTCGGAGCCGTACCTCAACCAGACCGCAGGCGGCGTATGGATGGTCACCTACAACATGCCGTTGCGGGAGCCGGGCCGTGGCGCCCGCACGCGCGGGATGGTCAGCCTGGACCTGCCGCTTTCCGGCCTGACCAACCTGGTCGACACCCTGGCTCACCTGCCGGGCTGGCGCGTTTCGCTGGTCGCGCCGGCTGGCACGCTGGCCCTGAATCCCGAGGTCGGCGTGGAACGCCAGGAAACGCTGGAGGACTACATCGCGCGCAGCGGACGCGTGGACCTGCACGAGATCGCACAGGCCGTCCGCGTGCGTCGCCCGCTGCAGCACCTGCATGTGGATGCGGTCAGCGGCGAGCGCCGGTACACGGTGGTGGAGCCGGTGGGCAACAGCGGCTGGACCCTGCTGGTGGCGCAGTCCTACGACCTGGTCACCGCCCGCCTGACGCAGGCGCTGTGGATGCTGGCCACCATCGGCACCCTGCTGGCGCTGGTGTGCATGCTGGTCGTGCGCAAGCTGGCGCGCCATGTCAGCCAGCCCGTCGAGGACCTGTCGTCGTCGGCCGCGCGCCTGGCCCAGGGCGATTACGACATGCCGGTGCCGTTCGTGCAGCGTCGCGACGAAGTCGGCCAGATGGCGCGCACGCTGGAACACGCACGCGGCTCCATCCGGCAGCAGCTGCGCGAGATCGAGGACATGACCGCCGCGCGCCAGAAGCTGGAGAGCGAACTGTCGATCGCGCGCGAGATCCAGCAGGCGATGCTGCCGCCGGGCCGCGTCATCGACCGAGAGGACGCGCACCTGGAAGCGTATGCGCGGCTTGAGCCGGCCAAGGCCGTGGGCGGCGACTTCTACTGCTTCATCCAGACCGACCCCGACGGCCTGTGGTTCGCCATCGGCGACGTGTCGGACAAGGGCGTGCCGGCGGCGCTGTTCATGGCGCGCACCGTCACCGTGCTGGAAGTGGCGGCCAGCACCCATCCTTCGCCGGAGCGCGTGCTGGCCGAAGCCTCGCGGCGGCTGGTGCAGGGCAACGACGCCTGCATGTTCGCCACCGTCCTGTGCGGGCGGGTCGACGTGCGCAGTGGCGCATGCGTGCTGGCCAGCGCCGGCCACGATGCGCCCCTGCTGCTGCATGCCGACGGCCGCCATGAGGAACTGCCGGTGCAGCCCGGTCCGCCATTGGGTTTCGAGGTGGGCGACGCGTTCCCGCTGTGGTCGGGGCAGCTGCCCGCCGGCGCCACGCTGCTGGCGTGGACCGATGGCATCACCGAGGCCTTCGATGACGGCAACATCGCCTTCGGCGCCGAACGCATCCCGGAGGCATTGCGACCCGGTGCGACGGCGCGTGAGCAATGCGACGGGCTGATCGCCCGCGTTCACGCATTTACCCAGCCCGCCCCGCAATCGGACGACATCACGGCACTCGCCATCCGCCGCAGGCTGGACAGTGCCGCCACTTCCCCCGAAGCTGCGCCAACCCAGGAGAACGCACATGCAGATGCGACTGTTCATCCCGCGTGAGCACGCCCGCGTGGACGACCTCAATGCCTCGCTGGAAGCCGTGCTCGCCAACAATGGCGTCAGCCGTGCGATCCAGGGCGACGTACGGTTGATCGTCGAGGAACTGGCCAGCAACGCCATCGAGCATGGCGACCTGGCGCGGGTCGATGCGGAAGAGCATGAACTGTGTGTGGACATCGCCATCCGCGACCATGTGCTTACGCTGGAATTCCGCGAGAGCGGCGCGCCCTTCAATCCGCTGGAACAACCCTCGCCGGATCTGGACGCCGACATCCTGGACAGACCCACCGGCGGTCTGGGCCTGCACCTCGTCCGCCAGGTGGCCGAAATGGCCACGTACCAGCGAATGGGCAACTACAACGTGCTGCGCCTCGCGCTGCGCATTCCCACCGAGGAGATCCCCGCATGAGCCTGGTCATCGAGTTCCATCCCCCCGGCAAGGGCAGCCAGCGCGCGGAGCTGCGTGGCCGGCTGGACACGCACACGTACGAAGACCTCGACGAAGCGCTGGCGCCGCTGCTGACCCGCCGCCTGCACTCGCTGGTGCTGGACCTGTCGGGGCTGGATTACATCAGCAGCGCGGGCATCCGTTCCATCTTCAAGGCGCGCAAGACGCTGGCGCCGCACGGCGGCAAGGTGCTGCTGGTCAATCCGCAACCGCAGATACAGAAGGTGCTGGACATGGTGAAGGCGGTCCCGCTGAACGAGATCTTCTCGTCCACCGCGGAAGCCGATGCCTACCTGGATGCCATGCAGCGCAAGGTGCTGCAGGCCGACGAGGACGACGACTGACGGACGCGGGCCGCGTCGTCCTGCTTTTGCTTTACGATCCGACCTCCCTCCCCTCCATCCCCGGG
>CAMPIO010000007.1 GCA_946886405.1 uncultured Pseudoxanthomonas sp. | reverse complement strand
CTCGTGGAACCGGCGCACGATGGACTTGCCTTCCGGCGTGGGGTCGGCCAGCGAGGACAGCATGGCGGCATCGCGCAGCTGTGCGTGATCGATGCCGGCCAGCGGGTGGAACAGCGTGGCCTGTCGGTCGCCGTGGGTGATGGTGCCGGTCTTGTCCAGCAGCAGCACGTCGACATCGCCGGCCACCTCCACTGCCTTGCCGGACTTGGCCAGCACGTTGGCGGCCAGCGCACGGTTCATGCCGGCGATGCCGATGGCCGGCAGCAGGCCGCCGATGGTGGTAGGAATGAGGCAGACCAGCAGCGCGACGAGCAGCAGCGGGTCGAGCTTCGCGCCGACGAAGCCGGCGATGAAGGGCAGCGAGACGACGACGATCAGGAACGTCAGCGTCAGCGTCATCAGCAGCAGGCCGAGGGCGATCTCGTTCGGCGTCTTCTGCCGGTTGGCGCCTTCCACCAGCGCGATCATGCGGTCGAGGAAGCTGTGCCCGGGCTCGGCGGTGATCTTCACCACGATCTCGTCTGACAGCACCTTGGTGCCGCCGATCACGCCGCTGCGGTCGGTGCCGGCCTCGCGCAGCACGGGGGCGGATTCGCCGGTGACGGCGGACTCGTTGATCGTCGCCAGCCCTTTGACGATCTCGCCGTCGGCGGGAATCTGTTCGCCCGCCGAGACGATGACGTAGTCGCCGGGCTTCAGGTCGGCGGCGGGCATGCGGCGTTCGGCACCGCCGAGCGGCGTATCCACGCGGCGTGCGACCAGGTCCTTGCGGGCTCGCCGCAGCGAGGCGGCCTGGCCGCGGCCGCGCGCTTCGGCAATGGCTTCGGCGAAGTTGGCGAACAGCACGGTGATCAGCAACAGGGTGGTGACCGCCCAGCCGGTGCCGGGCGTCGCGTTGCCGGCCAGCGTGAGCGCAGCGGTGAGCAGCGTGCCCAGCCAGACCACGGCCATGACCGGGTTCCTGAAGGCGTGTTGCGGCGCCAGCTTGGTGAAGGAGGCGATCACGGCAGCGCGGAAACCCGCACTGTCGAGCAGGGCCGGCGCACGGCCGGCGTGGCGTGAGGAGGAACGGGAGTGGGTCATGTCGGTGTTCTCAGAGCGCGCTCAGGGCCAGGTGGTCGGCGATGGGGCCGAGGACCAGCACGGGCATGAACTGCAGCAGGGTCAGGATGACGACCACGGCGATCAGCGTCAGGGCGAAGGTGGGGGTTTCGATCTGCAGCGTGCCGGGGCCGTCGGGTGCGGCGCGCTTGCGCGCGAGCGAGGCGGCGATGGCCAGCGGCAGGATCAGCGCGGGATAGCGACCCAGCGCGAGCACCAGCGACGCGCTCAGGTTCCACCAGTACGTGGCATCACCCAGGCCTTCGAAGCCCGAGCCGTTGTTGGCGAACGCGGACGTGTACTCGTAGAACACCTGGCTGATGCCATGGAACGACGGATTGGAGTTGCCGGTGAGCGAGGGCACCGCCAGCGTGAGGGCGGTCAGGCCCAGCAGCACCAGTGGCTGCAGCAGCACCAGCGCGGCAAGCAGCTTCACTTCATGTGCTTCGATCTTGCGGCCGAACAGTTCCGGCGTGCGACCGGTCATCAGGCCGGCGAGGAACACGCTGAGCAGCAGGTAGACGAGGAACTGCTGCAGGCCGCAGCCGATGCCGCCCCAGATGGCGTTCACCAGCATGTTGCCGAGCGTCACCAGGCCGGTCAGCGGTGCCAGCGAGTCGTGCATGGAATTGACGGAGCCGTTCGATGTCTGCGTGGTGACGGCCGCCCACAGCGCGGACGGCGCGGCGCCGAAGCGCACTTCCTTGCCTTCCATCAACGCGATGTCGCTGGACGTAGCGGAGAGGCTTTCGGACCAGAGCGCCGCGCCGGTCGAGATCACCGACATCGTCAGCATGGTGCCGAACACCAATGCGGTGAATTTCTTGCGGCCGGTGAAGCCGCCCACCATGAAGGCGATGCTGACCGGAATCAGGATGATCGCCAGCGTTTCCAGCAGGTTGGAGAACGGCGTGGGGTTTTCCAGCGGCACCGCGCTGTTGGGGCCGTACCAGCCGCCCCCATTCGTGCCCAGTTGCTTGACGGCGACCATCGGTGCGACCGGGCCGAGGGGGATCTTCTGTTCCGCCATCTGCGCCGAGGCATCGACCGGCGTCGCCACCGGCCCACCCTGCAGCGTGGACGGCACGCCCTGCCAGGTCAGCAGCAGCGACCACAGCAGGCACAGCGGCAGCATCACGCGCACGGCCGGGCGGAGGACGTCGGCCCAGTAGTTGCCGACATCGGCGTCGCCGTTGCCCGGCGTCGCGGCCGCATCTTTCGATCGCCCGCCGAACAGTCCACGCAACGTCGCCACCACCAGCGCCAGGCCCATCATCGGCGTGACCACCTGCAGGCCGACGATGCCGGTCATCTGCGCCAGGTACGACAGCTGCGCTTGGCCGGAGTAGTGCTGCTGGTTGGTGTTGGTGAGGAACGACACCATCGTGTGCAGCGCCAGGTCCCAGCGCATGTTCGGCGCATCATTGGGATTGAGCGGCAGCCAGGCCTGGGTCATGAAGACGCCCCATGCCAGCACCCCGAGCACCAGGTTGCTGAGCAGGAAGGCTTTCGCATACGCCTTCCAGCCCATGCCCTGCGCCGGATCGACGCCCAGCAGGCGATAGAAGGGGCGCTCGATCACCCCGAACAGCCGGTCGCCGCGCATCGGCGCACCGCGCATCACCGCGGCGAGGTAGCGGCCCAGCGGCCAGCCCAATGCAATGGCCAGCGCGAAGACGAGGAGGAATTCAGTCATGGGAGTCATCCATCGGCATGCGCGCACGCCGCGTGATCAGCAGGAACAGGAGGCCGGTGCCGGCGAGCACGCCCGCCAGGGCCAGCAACAGGTGGAGGAAGTCGGTGACCATGGCGGTGCTCAGAACGCGGCTTGCAGCGCTGCTTCCACGCGCGAACCGGCCAGGCCCGGGAACAGGGTCTTGGCGCTGCTGTCGGTGGCGTGCGCGGTCACGCGCAGTTCGAATGGCGCCTTGAAGGCCCACACCGCGCCGAGTTGCGCATGTGCGTAGCTGTCGTCGTAGACGTCCTGCAGCCAGTAGTAGCCGGCGGCAGCTTCCACACGGAGTTGATCGTTCAGCGGAAACTTCGCGCCGACCTGCGCATACGCACCGGATTCATCGGTGGCCAATGCTTCGGTGGAGTAACCGAGCTGCGCCCAGTAGTTCTGCTTCCAGGTCAGCGTGCCGATAGCCTCGGTCCAGTCGAGGTCGACGGTGGTGGACGGATAGCGGTAGTGGGTCATATTGACATCGAGCGCCCAGTGGTCGGACAGCGCGCCGCCCCAGCCGACGGTGACGTCGATTTCACTGCTGGCCTTGGTTTCCGGTGCGAACTCGACATTCGAGCCCCACACCGCGCCATACAGGCCGTTGTCGGCCGCGGCCTTGAATCCGGCCTGCACGGCCGGGTCGCCCTGGGTCTGGGTGGTGCCGCGCCAGACGTAATCGGTGGTGAGCGCACCGGAGCCATTGAACGTGGCGGCTTGCGCGATGCACGTCGTCGCCAGCAGCAGGCCGGCGACGGTGGAAGAAACGACGAGGCGCGCAGGCATCGGCCTGCGCGGGAGGAGCGAGGAAGACATGGATGCGATCCTGGCGGGAGGAGTTCCGCCGACCGCGAAAGTCTGGTCCTGCCCCGCGTAAAGCCGCCATCCGCTTCCCGCGCGCCGCCGTAAATTCGGCGTAAAGCCGCGCGATCTACCTCAGCCGGCGCTACGCGCCTGCGGTGACGACGTGCCCAGCACGTGCTCCGCATCCTGGTCGAATACCGGCGCAGCGAACGGTGCCGGACCGGGCGTACGCCCGAACGCGATCGGCCGGGTGACGCCGCGGTAGCTGCCGACGACGGGATGCGCGATCTCGGCCACCATGTCTTCGGCCAGCACCTGCGGATGTTCGAACATGTCCTCGACGCGGCACGCGGCCGCACAGGGCACCTCGTCGCCGAAGTGCGCCTCCCATTCCGTCGCGGTGCGCGCCTGCAACGCGTCGTGCAGTCGCGGGACGATCTCGGCGGCATGCGCAGCGCGCTTGCGCACGCTGTCGTAGCGCGGATCGTCGGCCAGCGCGTCCAGGCCGGTCAGCCTACACAACGCCTTCCAGAAGCGCGGCGTGTTGGCGGACAGATACAGATAGCCCTCGCGCGCCGGATGGATGCCAGTGACGCCACCGGAGCGCATGTCGCGACCGATGTCGAGCGCTTCGCCTTCGGCCCAGATCATCCGCGCGGACTGCATGGTCAGCGCGCTGCGCAACAGCGACACGCCGACGAACTGTCCGCGCCCGCTGCGTTCGCGTTCGTACAGCGCCGACGACACGCCGGCGGCCAACAGTGCCGCCGCGTAGTAGTCCACCACCGAGCCGTAGATGATTTCCGGCGCACCGCCGCGCTTGCCCTGCAGCGTGCACATGCCCGTCATGGTCTGCAGCACCTGGTCGTAGCCGGCCTTGTCCTTCATCGGCCCGCTCTCGCCGTAACCGGTCACCGCGCAATAGATCAGTCGCGGGTTGATCACCGACAGGCTGTCGAAATCGATGCCCAGACGCTTCGGCACGCTGGGGCGGAAGTTGTGCACCAGCACGTCGGTCTCGCGCACCAGGCGCAGCAGCGCGGCATGATCGGCCGCCTGCTTCAAATCGAGCGCGATGCCCTGCTTGCTGCGGTTCACGCCCAGGAAGGCGCGGCTCTCGCGCTCCAGCGTGGACGGGTACTGGCGCAGATTGTCGCCATCGGGCGGCTCGACCTTGATGACGTCAGCGCCCTGGTCGGCCAGCAGCGTGCAGCCGTACGGCCCGGCGATATAGGCGCTCAGGTCCAGCACCTTGACCCCGCTCAGCGGACCGGCGGGACCGGTGCGCAGGCGCGAACGGAAGGGAGACGGATTGTCCATGGAAGAAGGCTCCTTCAGCCGCCGCCGCAACGGCGACAGCCAGTCTGTGCCACGGCGGGCGCGCGATACAGCCAGCGTCCGTAGCTTCTGCTGCCACAAATTCTTGCTAGCGCGCGGGCGGTCATGACGGCGGCAACGACAGCCACGTCAATCGCCAGGCACCATCGTGACGCCCGCCGGCGCGGTAGTACGGCCAGAACAGCAGCGGCGGCCGGCTCGCGGGTTGCAGCGAGATCGCCGCACCTTCTTCGCCGTCGGTCACCGGCAGCACCTGCAGCCAGTCGTCCTGCGGGCCATCGGGCAGGCGGACAGTCTCTTCGGTCTTGAAACCGTCGATCAGGTCGGTGGCGTAGGCCAGCGGGCCGCGCGTCAGGCCGACGTAGTGCAGGTCCAGCACCTGCTGCCGTACCTCCGCGCCGTCCGGCGCGCGCGATTCCTGCACGTTGCGCAGTACTTGCCGGTGCAGCAGCGGGCGCAGTGGGAACGCCAGTTGCACGTGGTCGTCGCAACGCCACAGGCGACGCAGGACGAGGAAGCTGCCCGGCACCACCGCGGCATCCACGGGCTCGCCATTGACCGACACGGTGGCGCCCTCGGCCCAGGACGGGATGCGAAGGTGAAGCTCGAAACTGGCGTCGTGTTCGGGTTGCACGTCCAGCGACACCTCGCCGTCGAACGGATAGCCGGTGTGCTGGCGCAGCACCACCATCCCGGCGTGCGGATGCGCCAGGCGCGCTTCGCCCGGACCGTACAGCTGCACGCGCACCGCCTCGCCGTCCACGGCATAGGCCAGTGCAGGCAATTCCTCCACCGCCATCGCGCCGCTGGACTTGCAGCAGCGCCAGTAGGTGGTGTGCACGCGCCGCCCGTTCGGGAACGAGTAGTAACACCAGTCCTCGCCATCCGGTGCCTGTGCGCCGAGCAGGTCGTTGTACGCGGTGCGCTCGATTTCTTCGGCGAAGCGCGCCTCGCCGGTGAGCTGCAGCAGTTCGCGGTTGAACTGGATCCACGACAGCAACGAACAGGTTTCCACGTAGGCGTTCGGGCTGAAGCTGCCGCGCGCGTTGAAGACCTCGCGAGAGCGGTGCGCCACCCCACCCCACGGCCCGCCGCCCAGGGTCAGGTGGTGCTCGCGGATGTTCTGCCAGATGCGCTCCAGCGTATCGCGCAGGCCAGCATCGCCGGTGGCGCGGCACAGCTTCACCAGCGCGACCAGGTTCCAGAGCAACTGGTAGGCCTTGCCGGTGGCGATCTCGGAGGCATCGGCACCGGCTTCGAGCGCGGGCAGCAAGCGAAGTGCGGGATGCGCGTTCGCCTGTTCCAGCACGCGTTGCGCGAGGGCGAGGAAGCGCGGCGCGGCGGTTTCCGCATGCAGCTCCAGCGCTGCATCCATCAGCACCGTGGCCGACATGCCGTGGTGGTTGCCGAGCGTGGTGATGTCGATGCCGGAGGCCAGCGCCTGCGCGCAGAGGTCGGCGATGCGTTCGGCGGCCTGCGTGTAACGCGGATCCTGCAGCGCGCGTGCGGTCTCGACCAGGCCGAGGATCAGATAGGCATGCACCCAGATGTCCCAGGTGCGCAGTGCTGGCGCGCCATCCCAACTGGGCGGCTTCGACGGCTGAGGATGGGTGAAGCGGCGTTCTTCCGCGTAGGTGCCCAGGTAGCCGTCGACTTCCTGCACCGAGAGCAGGTAGTCGGCCACCGCGCGCAGGTGCGCGCCGAGCGTCGCGTCACCGCTGCGGGCGTAGGCGCGGGCCGCAGCAGAGAGCCATTTGCCGGCGTGTTCGCCGTACCAGTCGCCTTCGGTGTTGCGCGCGCGATGCTCGGGCGAGAACAGCACGATGGCGGGACTGTCCGGCGCGGTGATGAAGTGCGAGAGGCGGCCACGCAGGTTGGCATCGAGTGCCGCGCCGAGGATGCCACCAAGCACGACGGACGACGACCCAGCCGCGGCAGTGGTCGTCATGCGGCGTCCACCACGCAGCGGAACCCGATGCGGCCCGAGCGGTCCTTGCCTGGCGCCATCAGCAGCAGCTTGCCGTGCTGGTCCAGCCGCTTGGCCTGCGGGAAATACCAGTGCGAGGTGCGCGGCTCGTAGTCGCTGCCGCCGCGCACGATGGCCGCACGTGTGTGCTCATCATGGAACTCGTCGGTCCACTGCCAGACATGACCCACCAGATCCATCACGCCGAACGGACTGACGCCCGCGGGATACGCACCGACGTCGGCCGGCGGCGGCAAGGTGCGGCCGCGGAACACCGGCGGTGCTGCGTCTTCACGCCAGACATCGCCCCATGGATACAGGCGACCACCGGTGCCCTGCGCCGCGTACTGCCATTCCCACCCATGCGGCAGCCGCTTGCCCGCCCATGCCGCGTAGGCGCGCGCATCTTCCAGCGACACCCAGGTGACGGGCTTGTTCTCCCAGCCGGCCTGCGGCGAACCGTTGCGCCAGTCGCGCAGGAAGTTCTGGGCGTCCTGCGGGGCATACGACGTCGCCTCGATGAAGGCCTTGAACTGCGCGTTCGTCACCGGATGACGGTCGATGTGGAACGATGCGACCTGCATGCGGCGACGATGATGGCGACGCGCGGTCGGCTCCCACGGGAACTGCACGTCGACGCCCTCCCACACCTGTCCTTCGATCTCGATGCCCTGCACGGCGAACAGGAACTCGCCGGCGGGGACCGTCACCATGCCGTCGGGTGCGACAGCGTGTGGTTTGGTCGGCGCGATCTCCTGCAGGGTCTGCGGCAACGCGGTCCATTGCGCGGACAGCGATGCCAGCGGCGTAGCGGCATGCTTCGCCATCTGCGCCAGGAAAGCGTCCAGACCTTCTTCCTGCACGCCGTCGCGCAGCGCCAGCAGCGCGCCGAAGCCGCGACCTTCCAGCGTCGTCTCCAGGATCGCCTGGCCGTCGATGATGCGCGGCTGCAGCACCGCGCCGTTCCACAGGTCGATGTAGCGTGTGCCGTCCACATGCGGCACCGCAAGCTGTTCACCGGCGATCGCGTACTCATGGCGATTGACCAGCGTCCACAGCGTGCGCCCTTCGCCGGGAAAGCGGCTGGCGAAGATGCCGGCCTGCAGCGTGCGCTCATACGGGCGCCAGTCCAGGCTGACCAGCAGCGGCGCGAACCGCCGATACATGGCTGCAATGCGTCGCAGCGATTCGGCATCGCGCGGGGTCAACTGGTTCCACAGGCCCCACACGTTTTCCCACGCGTTGTAGCCGACGCCGTTGAAGAAGATGTACTGCAGATCGTGGTTGCGGTCGCGGCCCCAGCGGTTCTCGTAGTTGATCATGTGGCGCGGTTCCAGCCACTTGAACTTCGCCACAGGCGGCACGACTTCGTTCGGCGCCTTCTTGCCCCAGCTCTGCACGTTCCAGATCAGGTGCTCCTCGGCGCTGATCGTGGATTCCGGCTGCACCACCACCGGATGGCCCAGCGCATCGCAGGCGTCGAAGAACGCGCGCGGCACGCCGTTGTAGGTATCGCCGTTGATGCCGTCCGCGCCGACCGCCTTGACGATCTTCGCGATGGCCTGCCAGTCCGGCTCGCCTTCGTCGCGGGTGCCGTTGTCCCACGGCATGGTGGTGAGGAACACGCGCACACCGCGACGATGGAAATCGTCGACGGCGCCGCGCAGCGCCTCCAGGCCACCGGGCAGGCTGCGGGCGAAGTCGAACTGGTTGCGGTCGTCCACGCCGATGTTGGGATACACGCACCACAGCAGCACGCTGTCCAGGCCACCGAAGCGTGCTTCCAGATCGTCCAGATAGCGATCAACGGTGTAGCGACCGGCGACGGGATCGTAGAGGTAGCGGTCCTCGACCATCACCTGCGCATGCACGAAGTTGCGCTGCGCCCACTGCAGTTCCGGCCGCCGGTAGTTGGCGTCGTCGTAGCCGATGCGCGTGAGATGTTCGCGGCGCCAGTCCTTCAGCTCGGCGACCCAGTCGTCGGCCGAGGCGTTGGCATCGATCTTCCACTGGCCGATGTCGGCGAATGGCCAGCCCGGTGCCTTGCCGGGCGTCGGCAGGTAGCGCTGCGTGGTGACGTGGGAGAACTTGTATTCGGTCTTCACCACGTGCGCGTCGTCATGACCAGCGGCGGCGTGGGAATCGGGGGGCATGGGAGTGCTCATGGGGGAGATCTTGGATCGGGACGATGGATCAGTCGCGGGGAAGACCACAGTAGGTCGCCAGGGCGGCCTGCTGCGAGGGGGTGTCGTCGCGCCCGGCGAGCCAGGCTTCGACCTCCGTGCGCATCGGGATGCTGGTCTGCGCGCCCAGCCGGGTGCAGGCGAGCGCGGAGGCCGCGCTGGCGAAGCGTAACGCGTCCGCCAGCCCGGCATGCTCGGCCAGGCGGGCCGCCAGCGCGCCGCAGAACGTGTCGCCGGCCGCGGTGGTGTCGACGGCCTCGATCGGGAACGCGGGCTGCAGGAAGATCTCAGCGCCACGTCGCGCGAAACATCCGCGCGCGCCGAGCGTCACGACCACGCACGGCACCGGCAGGCGCGCCGCCTGCGCGGCCACGCTGCCCTCGCCGGCCAGCGTGGCCAGTTCGCCTTCGTTGACGACGAGCACGTCGACGCTGTCCAGCAGACCGGGCGGCAGGGTCGTGGCCGGCGCCGCGTTCAGCACCACACGTACGCCGGCTTCGCGGGCAAGCCGCGCGTAACTGGCCACGCTGTCCAGCGGCGTCTCCAGTTGCAGAAGGAGATAGCTGATCCCGCGCAGCGACGGCAGGTGGTGCGGACGCAATCCTGCATTTGCGCCCGGGGCAACGGTGATCGCGTTCTCCGCGTCGTCGGACAGGCAGATGAAGGCGGTACCGCTGGCCGTGTCCGGTACGCGCACGATGTGCATGGCGACACCGGCGTCCGCAAGCGCGGCCTCGAGCACCGCGGCGTAGGGATCGTCGCCGAGCGCGAGCAGCATGCGGGTCGGCACGCCACCCGCACGTGCGCTGGCGACAGCCTGGTTGGCGCCCTTGCCGCCGGGGAACGTCGCGAACGCTCGGCCCAACACCGTTTCGCCCGGTGCCGGCACGTGGTCCGCACGCACGACGAAATCCAGATTCGCCGACCCCGCGACCAGCACGCCGCCATGACGGCGGCTCACGGCGTCACCGCCGTGTAGACCGCGCGGTAGAACGGCGTGGCGAGCTTGGGCAATGCGGGCGCACCATCGGTGGGCACGTGCTGCGAGAGCAACAGGATGACCAGGCCGCGTTCGCGGTCGATGGTGAAGTAGGTGGACGCGGCGCCGGACCAGCCGAACTGGCCCCGCGATCCCGGCCGCGTACTGGTCGCCGGATCGATGACGACGTAGCCGCCAAGGCCGAAGCCCTCTCCCGGTTCGGGGGCCGTCACCGGCGGATCGAAGCCTGCGAGCTGATCAGACATCATCATCGCCACGGTGTCTTCGCGCAGCAGGCGCACGCCATCGAGCGCACCGCCTTCCGCCAGCATCCGCGCGAAGCGCAGGTAGTCGGCCGCCGTGGAATACAGGCCACCCGCTCCGCTCGCGTAGGCACGCAGTCGCATGCCCGGTTCGCGTGCGGATGGCGTATCGGCGAGGACGCGCCGGCCCTCGGCATCGCGCGTGGTCAGCGCCATGATGCGGCCACGCTGCGACGCGGGCACCTCGAAGCCGGTGTCGCGGAGGGCCAACGGCATGAAGATGCGCGTGCGCAGGAAGGCGTCGAACGATTGTCCGCTGACGACTTCGATGACGCGCGCCAGGACTTCGGTATTGACGCCGTCGTAGCGGAAGCGCGTGCCGGGCTCCGAGGCGAGCGGCGCGCGTGCGACGCGGTCGGCATAGCCGGCGAGATCCGTGGCCTCTTCCGGCGCCTGGGCCTGCAGCAGGGCGGACGCGACGCGGATGTCGTCACCGCCCGTGGCGAAGCCCGCGGTATGCGTGAGCAGGTGCCGCACGGTGAGCGGACGCTGCACCGGAACCAACGTGGGTGCATCGACGCTGCCACCGTCGACACGCTTCAGGCCGGCGAACGCGGGCAAGTACGTGGCGACCGGGGCATCGAGCTGCAACCTGCGCTCCTCCACCAGCATCAGCGCCGCCACCGAGGTGACGGGCTTGGTCATCGAGTAAATGCGGAAGATGGCGTCGTCGCGTAGCGGTTGCCGGCCCTGCAGGTCGGCGTGGCCGAAGGCGCCGCGATAGACCACGGTGCCGCGCTCGGCGACCAGCGCAACGGCGCCCAGGTAACCGGCTTCGCCGGTGGTCTGCGTGAGCAACGTATCCATGGGCGCACGTGGCAACGACAGCGAAGAAGCGGCCGTTGCACAGGCGGAAATCGAGAGCATCAGGACCATCCAGAACCCGCGCCGCCCTGGAGAGGGGCCGGCGCGGGTGGATGCGGCGAGGGGGAAGACCGGCATCCGCAGATCGTGGATCAGAACGTGTACTCGTAGGTGAACGAGTACATGCGACCGCGGCCTGCCCAGTAGTTGCGGAAGCCCGGCACCTGCGACCAGCTCAGGATGTACTGCTTGTTGGTCAGGTTCTCGATGCCCAGCGAGAAGCGGCCCCACTTCTCCACCCGGTAGTTCATGCCCAGGTCGAACAGTGTGTAACCCTTGGTGTGCTCCGCATACGAGAAGCTCGCATTGTCGAACTCACGGACATCGCTGCCAGTCAGGTCGCGCGACAACAGCGTGGTCGAGCCGAGGGTGACGTCACCGGCCTCGTTGAACTTCCAGCGCACGGTCAGGCCGATCTTGTCCGGGTTGACGTCCAGCGCACCCATCGGCTTGTTCAACCCGCCCGCGCCCCAGCGGCCGCGCGGATCCTCGGTCCAGAACGCTGTCTTGCCGCGGATGCGCGAATACAGGCCGGAGAGCTTCCAGTCTTCGTTGATGTTCCAGTCGCCGGAGAACTCGAAGCCCTTGATCTGCGTCGGCGCGCGGAACAGGACGTAGTCGTTGGTCGCCGGGTCGATGGCGAACGACGTGCCATAGTCCGAACGCGAGTCGTAGTACGACGCACTGAAGGACGTGGTATCGCCACGCCAGTTGACGCCGACTTCGCGATTGTCGACCACCACGGCCGAAAGCTCGCGGAACGTGGAGTCCACGGACACCGGCGGATCGCCGGGGCAGCCGTCGGGCTTGGTGTCGTTCGGATCGTCGGGGCACGCAACATTGCGAAGCGGAATGCCGACGTTGGGCAGGCCGAAGCCTTCGCCATACGCCGCGAACACGGACCACTGGTCGGTGATGCGCCAGATGGCGCCGAAGTTGATCAGGTTCTCCTTGTAGGAGAGCTTCCCCCCCTCGACGAACCGGCGATCACGGAACCAGGTAGTGGTGTAGTCGTCGACGCTCAGTTCGCCGTCTTCGCGACGGAAACCACCGCTCAATGTCACCGGGCCGATGTCCCAGCTCAGCTGCGCATACGGCGCGATGCTTTCGTACTCCATCGGCGGCACCCACACGCGGTTGGTCAACGCCAGGCGCTGGTCAGCCTTGTCGCGCACCCAGTCGACGCCGGTGCGCAGCTCCAGACCATCGACGCCGAAGAGCTGGCCACGCACCCACGACGGCCGGAAGCCGACCTTGTCCGAATTGATCTCCGACTGGTCCCAGATCAGGCCATCGGGGCCGTTCGGCGGAATCAGCGGATCCTGGCGGTCACTGCCGTTTTCCGGCGGATAGCGCATGGCCTGGTCTGCCCAGTACGCGTTGAGGTTCAGCGTACCGCCGAGGAAGTCGCCATCGGTGTACTGCAGGTTCACCTGCTTGAAGTCGTTGAACTCGGCCTTGCTGCCGAAAATCTGGCCGCGCTCGGAGGTGTTCGGTCGCGGATCTTCGCACCAGCCCGGCTCATACCGGCAGCCGTCCACCTGGATGTAGTCCCCGTTGCCTTCGATCTTGAAGTGGCTATAGCTCAGCTGCAGCCGCTTCTCGAGGTCCTCGCCGAAGTTGAAGCCGCCCTTGACGAAGATGTTACGCGCGACCGAATCGTTGACCGAGCCGCTGGTATTCATACCCAGGCGCACACCATCGGCGTCGTAGCCCATGCCACGGTCGATCTGCGCAACGCCGGCGACCAGGTCGTAATTGTCCTGCTTGTAGGCGTAGTTCAGGCCGAGCTTCCAACCGGCGCTGTCGTCCTTGAACTGAGTGGAGTAGCGCGACAGGAAGCGGAACTCGCTGCCTTCCTTGGTCGGCACGGCGGAGATGTAATTGATGATGCCGCCGGCGGCGCCGATGCCTTCCGAGGCCGACGGACCGTTGATGACCTCCACGCGACCCACGATGCCCATATCGGTGAACGTGGCGTTGCGGCTGCCGTCGCGCAACGGCGAACCCTGCGGTACGCCATCGAACAGGCGCAATGCGACACGGCCACGCAGCGTCTCGCCGCTGTTGCTCATGGCCTGCGAGGCCTCGGCGTAGCCGGGCACGGTACGCGCCAGCACGGCGGTGGCGTCTTCGGTGACCAGCAGCGTGTGCGCGATTTCTTCCTTGGTGACCAGCGTCACTGCACCTGGGATCTTGTCCACGGCCTTCGGCGCACGCACACCGGTCACGATCACCTGATCCAGGTCGACGGCATCCTTCGCCCGTTCTTCGGTCGTCGCGTCCTGCGGCGGCGGGGTGTTCTGTTGGGCCTTGACGCTGGCGCTGACGGCGGCGGCCAGCAGGAAAACGCCGAACGCGGCGGGTACCTGTTTCATGGTCTGTTCTCGGAATGCTTCGGTGGACGGCACGGGCGCGCAGCGGGCGGCACGTTCCGGACTAGAGATGTGTATGCGAAGGCCGCGCAGGCGGCCGGCGTGCCCCGCGTTCCTCCCAGACGCGTGAACCCGACGATGACCGCAGGGTAGGACGACGCCCCTCACGGAAGAATCCTCCGCCGATATGTTCACAGGCTAGTTTTTGTAGCGTGCACTGCAACATCGCGGCTCAGGCATGGCCGGTGGCGGCACGACTCTCCTGCAACAGCACCGTGACCAGGCGGATACGCACCGACGACCGCGACCACACCATGCCGATCCGTCGCGGCTCGCTGGGGAGCGGCAGCGGGATACGCACCAGGTCCAGCCCCTCCGGCCACGGACGTGCCCAGTCGGGGACCAGCGACACGCCCAACCCACGGTCGACCATCACCGCGATAGCATTGAGCCCGTTCAGTTCGAAGCGCTCGCGCGGCACGATGCCAGCCGCGTGCAGGTACTCGTCGGCCACGCGGCCGCCCCATTGATTGCGGTCGTAGCGGATCAGCGGTTCGCTGCGCAGCAACTCATGCGGGTCGCGTCCCGCCATCCGCGCCGGTGCGATCATCACCAGCGGCTCCTCGCGCAGCAGCTGCCAGTCGCAGGTCTTGGGAAGGCTGTACGGCGCCTGCAGCACCAGTGCCGCGTCCAGTTCGCCGGCCTCCACCGCACGATAGAGCTCGGCCGAATAGGCCGGCCGGATGTAGACGTTGATCTGCGGGAAGGTGTCGACCATGCGTGCCAGGATGTCCGGCAGCATGCCGGCCAACGCAGTCGGGCATGCGCCCAGGCGCAGTTCACCCGATACGTCGCTGTCGTTGGCGACGCTGCGCATGTCGGACACGTCGCGGAGCAGATCGCGTGCCCGTTGCAGGATGCGCGCGCCCTCTTCGGTCAGGCTGACGGTGCGGCCGGCGCGTGCGATCAACGGCGCGCCGAGTTCGCGTTCCAGCGTGCGGATCTGCTGCGCCACGGCGGCCGGGGTGATGTTGAGCACGCGCGCCGCCGCCGCCATCGAGCCACGGTCGGCGACCACCACGAAGGTATTCAGGAACTGGGTATCCACGCGCCTCCCCTGTTGCCTTCAGGCTACACGAGGCACGGGGTGTCGACGATGGGACCTATGGCCCATGCGCCGCGTCATGCCGGCCCAGCGCGTCCTGCCGGTGGATCGTCAGCCCTGCCAGCGACTGCGCCGGCGGCGGAAACAGCCAGCTTGCCGCATAGCCGATGACGATGCACAGCAGGATCGAAATGCCCAGATAGAAATACGGATGCACGAGATCCATCGACCAGATCACCAGCGTCAGCACGATGGCGCCGGCGATACCGATGGCAACGCCCTGCGCGTTGGCCCGGCGGGTGAACATGCCCAGCGTGTAGGCGCCGGCGAATCCGCCGCCCAGCAAGCCGGCCAGTTCGATCGACACATCGAACAGCGAGTGGATGTCGTAGCGCGACAGCACCAGCGCAATGCCGATACCCACGAAACCCACCAGCACGCCCATCACCTCCGCGAACAGCACACTTTTCTTCGGGGTGGGATTCTTCGCCAGCTTCTCGTAGAAGTCGACCGAAGCGAGCGTCGAGACACTGTTGATGATGCTGGACAGCGTCGACATGGCGGCGGCGAAGATGCCGGCGATGATGAGGCCCGTCACCCCCATCGGCAGCTCTGCGGCGATGAACAGCGGGAACGTCGCGTCTATCGGCAGCAGCGGATTCATCCGCTCGGGATGCGACTGGTAGTACACGTACAGCGCGGTGCCGATGGCGTAGAAGAAGAAGCCGCCCGGGATCATGATGGCGGCGAACGTCCAGATGGAGCGTCCGGCCTCCTTGTCGGATCTGGTGGACAGCACGCGCTGCATCAGCACTTGGTCCTTCGGGAAGGTCAGCACCACGTCGAACACCACGAGGAAGATGAAGCCCCAGACCGTCGCCTTGGTCAGGTCGAAGCTGAAATCGAACAGTTGCGTCTTGTTCTCCGCCATCGCCACCTGCAGGAACTCCGGCGCGCCGCCGTTGAGGTGGTAGATGATGAAGCCGATGGCGAAGATCGCGCCGCCGAACATCACGAACACCTGCACGAAGTCGGTCCAGATGACCGCCTTCATGCCGCCCAGCGTGGTGTAGAGGATGGTGAATACCCCCATGATGAGGATGCTCCACACCACGTCCAGGCCGGTGATGGTCGCGATCGCCAGCGCGGGCAGGAACAGGATCACGCTCATGCGGCTGCCGATCTGCATGGCGATGCACAGCGCGCTCGCGAGCATCCGGATGGCGGGATGGAAGCGCTTTTCGAGGTACGAGAACACCGACATCAGATCGAGGCGGCGCAACAGCGGCACGATCCAGATGGCCACGAACATCAGGCCGACGACCGCGATCAGATTGTTGGTCAGGTACTGCCAGTTCGTTTCGAACGCCTTCGCCGGGATCGCGATGAAGCTGATGGAACTGGTGTTGGTCGCGTACAGGCTGACACCGGCCGCCCAGAACGGGATGCTGCGCCCGCCGACGAAGAAGTCCGCCGTGGATGCACGCTTTTCCTGCAGGTAGAAATACAGGCCGATGCCGACCATCGCGGCCAGGTAGACGATGATGACCAGCCAGTCGAGCCACTTGAGCAGGTAGGTGCCACCAGTGACCGAGGTCGTCCGCAGCGCGCCTGCGTCGGTTTCCCACCCGACCAGCCCGTCGCCCCACGCCGTGACCCGCGGCGAGAACGCGGCGGTAGAGCCTGGGAGGTCGGTCCAGGCGCGGGTGATCGTATGGAAGGTCGCGAGCCTCGACGCGGTGGAACCCGCCACCGGCTTCAGCAGATACAGCACGTGCGCCTGCCCCAACGCGCGCGCCGTTGCATCGCCCGCCAGCGCGCCGGGAACGGGGGGTAACGATTGCCATCCTTTGTCGGATGACCAGCGCCATTGTGCGTCCTCGCCCGCACCGCGCGTGGTGGCGATCAATTCGCCGCGCTGCGCGACGAGCGAGTTCAGAGGCGCGCCTGACGGAAGCGACGGCAGCGCCTGCCATGCGATGCCGGCCGACGCATCGACCGCGCGTCGCCATACGCGCACCGTCCCCGTGTCGTCACGACCGGCGGCGTAGACATTCGCGCCGTCGGCCGCAAGCTGGATCTGGTCGAGCGGTTGCGGGAAAGGCGTCAACGATTGCACCGACAACTGTCCGCGAGCCAGCGTCGCCTTCGCGATGCCCGCGATGCGATGCCCGGTGCTTTCAGGTTGCAGACGATAGAGGCGGCCAGGCGCGGCATTCCGCCACCGATCGACCGGTGCGGGGTCGCTCAGGCCGATCGCCTGCCAGCGTGATCCTGCCTTTTGCCAGCGCCATGCGGCGGCGTCACCGAAGGCAAGCAAGTCGTCGTCCGCCGTATGCACGGCGCGGGCATCGGCAGGAGGCGCCGGCAGCGAGCCGTCGGCCAGGCGGGTCAGGCTCTCACCGCGTGCATGGTTCGGAAACGCACCCGACGCAACCAGCAGCGCAACGCCGAGCACCACCACATGCCTGCGTAGCGCAGCCCGGTCGAAGCTGCCCAGGAACACCCGCCACTTCGTCATGCGCGCTCCCGATCGGCGGCGGCCAGGACGGCGCGAGCACGCGCCAGGAAAGGAGCATCCACCATGCGACCATCCACCGCATAGGCACCCGTTCCACCCCCCGATGCCGCCGCGACGGTGCGACGTGCGGCCTCGATTTCCTCGGTGGATGGCGCGAAGGCCGCGTTCGCCCACGCCACCTGGCGCGGATGCACGCAACTCTTGCCGGCGAAGCCCAGCGCATGCGCTGCGTCCGCTTCTGCGCGGAAGCCTGCTTCGTCTTCCAGCCCAGGGAACGCCGCATCGTAGGCGAACGCACCCGCTTCCGCGGCGGCCATGCGCAGCGCGTACTGGGCCGCGTGCACGTTGCGCAGGTCGGTGCGGCGGATGCCGTAGGGCTCGAAGAGATCCCCCAGACCCAGTTGCAGGCCACGGACGCGCGGGTGCGCCTGCGCGATCTTCACCGCATGACGCAATGCGCGTGGCGTTTCGATGTTCACCAGCAGGCCGACCGCCCTGCGTGCGCCGAGGCGCGCTTCGACCGCTTCGATTTCGCTGATCGCCTGCCGGAGTTGTTCGACCGACTCGATCTTGGGCAGGTTGAGCAGATCGATGTCCAGCGGCAGGATCGCGCGCAGGTCGTCCTCCCACGCGGAAGAATTCCATGCGTTCACCCGCACGACCACCTGCTTGTCCGCTGCGCGATGGGGCGCGGCCAGCAGGAACGCGGCGACCTGCGTGCGTGCCGCCGCCTTGTCTTCCCCGGCCACGGCATCTTCAAGATCGAAGGACAACAGATCGGCATCGCCCGCCAGGGCTTTGGCGAACAGCGCGGGGCGACTGCCGGGCACGAACAATTTGCTACGCATGGACGGCGCTCATCATGGCGCGCAGTCTGCGGGAATCACGCCACCGGCAAAGCCCGCGCCGGCATCTTCAAACGATAGTTTTTCCTGCGTCCGACGTTGCCGCAACGCAACATTCCGTGTTGGCTGCCGCGGCGGTCAGCGTTTCACGTCCAGACTGTTCTCGCCCAGAAACGCCGGCACGTCGGCGGCGGCAACGAGGTTGAAATCACCCGGCAACGAATGCTTGAGGCAGGCCGCTGCCACGCCGAAGTGCAAGGCGTCCGCCGATGTCATGCCGGCGAGACCACCATGCAACACGCCGGCGGCGAACGCGTCGCCGGTGCCGATGCGGTCCACGATCGGAGCCACTTCGTACGATGGCGTCGTCAGCAGGCTGCCGTCGCGCAGGGCGGTGATGCCGGACAGGGCGTGATGGTCGACGCTGCGCTGCACACGCACCGTCGCCGCCATCTGCTGCAGGTGGGGGAACGCCTTGAAGGCCGCCGCCGCGCCGGCCGCGAAGCGCTCCTGCGGTGTCGCCTGCGGAAAGGCGAGGCCGAGCACGACCTCGAGGTCGCGGTGGCTGGCGAACAGCACGTCGGCTTCGGACATCAGGCCACGCAGGATGGACGGCGCGTCACCCCCCCAGGCTTCCCACAACTTGGGCCGGAAGTTGCCGTCGAACGACACCTTCACCCCCGCCTCGCGGGCCGCCTTCACCGCCACCAGAACGCGATCGGCCGCCTGCTGGCCGAGTGCCGGCGTGACGCCTGATACATGCAGCCAGTCCGCACCTGCCAGCAACGCAGGCCAGTCATGCGTACCACCGCCCGCGCGGGCGAAGGCGGATTCGGCGCGGTCGTAGAGGACTTCGCTGGGTCGCTGGATCGCGCCCGTCGTCAGGAAGTACAGGCCCATGCGGCCCGCCGCCTGCTGCACGGCACGCGTATCGACGCGATGCCGGCGCAGTTCGCCGAGCGCCGCTTCACCCAACGCGTTGTCCGCGACCAGGCCCACCATGCGCGCGTCGTGGCCGAAACGCGCCAGCGACACGGCGACGTTCGCCTCTGCACCACCGATATGCACGTCGAGGACAGGCGACTGCAGCAATGCTTGCCGACCCGGCGCGCCCAGACGCAGCAACAGCTCCCCGAAACAGACGATCTTGCCCATGACCCCACTCCTCCCGTGATGGTGGCGCAACAGCCTCTCCTGTCCTTCCCGACTTGTCCACGGGACAAGGAAAAACTCGCCGGGATGGCAGTTGTTGTTGCAGCGCACACTCTGTTAGCGTTGCTTTTGACCAGCGGTGTCATTTTATCAGCTGGCACGATCCGGAAGGGAATAAACAGCAGTTTTTGCCATCAAAACAGTCGCGGTACGCGGCCATGGTCCCTTGAGGAGGGGAGAACATGCCAGTTAGTCATCAGAACCGGAAGACACCGGTTACCTTGCTTGCCGTCTCGATCGGCCTGGCGCTGCAGATGAGTGCAGCTGCACATGCCCAGGAGGCGGCGCAGCCGGCCGACTCCGGTCAATCCGCGCCCGCCGAGAGCGTCGATACCCTCGATACCGTCAGCGTCACCGGCTATCGCGCCAGCGTCGAGAAAGCCCTCGACATCAAGCGCGGCGAAGCCGGCGTGGTCGATGCGATCGTCGCCGAGGACATCGGCAAGTTCCCCGATCTCAACCTGGCCGAATCGCTGCAGCGCATCCCCGGCGTGGTCATCACCCGCGATGCCGGCGAAGGCCGCAACATCTCGGTGCGCGGCCTGGGCCCCGACTTCACCCGCGTGCGCATCAACGGCATGGAGGCGCTGACCACGGTGGGCGCCACCGACCAGTCCGGCGGCTCCAACCGCGGCCGCGGCTTCGACTTCAACGTGTTCGCCTCCGACCTGTTCTCGCAGCTGATCGTGCGCAAGACCGCACAGGCAGACGTCGAAGAAGGCTCGCTCGGCGCCACCGTCGACTTGCGCACGGCGCGTCCGTTCGATTACGACGGTTTCACCTTCGTTGCCAGCGGCCAGGCCAGCCACAACGACATGGCCAGCCAGACCGACCCGCGGGTCGCCGCGCTGATCGCCAACACCTGGGCGGACGGCAAGTTCGGCGCGTTGCTGTCGGTGGCGTACTCCGAGCGCAAGCTGCTGGAAGAAGGCAGCGGCACCGGCCGCTGGGCGAATGGTCCGAGCAATGGCGGTTTCAGTGCGGCATCGCCGTTCGCGGCGGCACGCGCGGCGGATGTCTATCACCCGCGCTTCCCGCGTTACACGCTGATGGAACACGACCAGGAGCGCACCGGCGTCACCGCGTCGTTCCAGTTCAAGCCCAGCGACCGCACGCAGTTCGCGCTGGACGCGCTCTACTCGAAGATCGACGCGGTGCGCGACGAGAAGTACATCGAGGCCATTTCGTTCAGCCGTGGCAACGCCAACCCCAATCCCACCACCAACCCGCTCTCCGGCAAGCCCCACACCATCGTGCGCGACGGCGTGATCCAGAATGGCGCACTGGTGTACGGGCTGTTCGACGATGTCGACATCCGTTCGGAAAGCCGGCACGACGAGTGGAACACGGTCTACACCCAGCTGAACTTCGAGGGTGAGCACGAGTTCACCGACAACTTCAAGATCAGCGGCAAGATCGGCACGTCCAAGTCGGAGCACGAGAATCCGATCCAGACGACGATCATCATGGACAAGTACAACGTCGACAACTACAGCTACGACTACCGTGGCGACTGGTACAAGCCGGTGCTGAACTACGGCATCGACCCGACGGATCCCAACGGCTGGACGCTGGCCGAGATCCGTATCCGTCCGCAGTACGTCACCAACGAGTTCGACAACGCCCAGCTGGATTTCAACTGGAACATCAGCCCCGGCTTCCGGCTGAAGGGCGGCGTGCAGGCGAAGGACTATTCGTTCGACACGCGCGAGCTGCGTCGCGCATCGGAACTGGCGGTTCCCACCTTCACCGGTGGCACCCGTATCGTGCCGGCCGACCTCACCGAGCTGGCTCGCCTGAGTGGCGTGACGGGATCGCCGGGCACATGGATCGTTCCCGACTACCAGGCGGTGGCGGACCTGTTCGACATCTACAGCAACACGGGCACGTTCGCGGTGACCGAGCGTGCGGTCAACACGCGCAGCGTCGAAGAGGAAGACCGTGGCGTCTACCTGATGGGCGAGTTCTCGACCGACCTTGGCCCGATCCCGCTGTCCGGCAATGTCGGCGTGCGCTACGTGCGTACCAAGCAGACGTCGACCGGCATCGCGACCACCAGCGGCACGCCGGTCGCGGCCACGGTGACGCGCGAGTACAGCGACACCCTGCCGTCGATGAACCTGGTGGCCGAACTGAGTCCCGATCTGCTGCTGCGCCTCGGCGCGGCGAAGGTGATGTCGCGTCCGGGTCTCGGCTCGCTGACGCCCGGCGTGACCGTTGCCGTTGCCGGTGGCGCCCGCACGGTGTCGGGCGGCAATCCGAACCTCGATCCGATCCGCGCCAAGACCGTCGACCTTGGCCTGGAGTGGTACTTCAACGAAGGCGCGATGCTGGGCGTGGGCCTGTTCTACAAGGACATCGACAGCTTCGTGCAGACCACCCGCGAGATCCGCAGCTACGAGTCCAGCGGATTGCCCGCCAGTCTGCTGGAAGGCACGGGTGCCTCGGTCACCGACGACTTCACCTTCACCATCCCCCTCAACACCCCGGGCGGTGAGCTGACGGGCTTCGAGGCGAACTATGTCCAGCCGTTCACCTTCCTGCCGGGCAAGTGGGCCAACCTCGGCGTGCAGTTGAACTACACCTACGTCGATTCGAAGATCCAGTACATCAACAGCGCCGGCACCAACGTGCTGAAGACCGATCTCCTGGGCCTGTCGAAGACCGCCTGGAACGCCACGCTGTTCTACGAAGGCGAGCGCTTCTCCGGTCGCGTCTCGGCGACCAACCGCGACGACTATCTGATCCAGGCGCCCGGCGCGGAAGCCGGCTTCAACCTGGACGGCGTGCACGGACAGACGGGTACGACCACCGTCGACGCCTCGGTGCGCTGGAAGATCAACGACAAGCTGGAGTTGAGCCTGGAAGGCATCAACCTGACCGACGAGCCGCAGGAATCGTGGGTGTCGAACCCGAGCGTAACCCTGCCGCTGGACTACAGCGAAACCGGCCGCCAGTACCTGCTGGGCCTGCGCTACAAGTTCTGATGCGTTGACGCTCCCGCACCTCTCCACGAGGTGCACCTGAAGCCCGGCCGCCTCTCCCGGCCGTGCTTTTTTCATGCCCGCGATAACGCCGGCGAGCGCGAAAACGGTTCCACTGCCGAGCTTGTCCCGAGGACATTTTCCCCAGTCGAATCAACCACTTGTTGTTGCAGCGCACTCTCTGTTAGCTTTTTTGACCAGCGGTGTCATCCGTGATCGCCGCGCTGGAATATCTGGGGAATTCCATGCCGTCGGCACACGACGGCCCATCAAGAAACCATCGGCCGCCCTTGGGAGGGGGATGTCATGACTCACTATCCGAATCGTCGGAAGACACCGGTTACCGCACTCGCGTTCTCGATCGCCGTGGCCCTGCATGCGCCGGCGTTTGCGCAGTCGCAGGACACATCCGCCGCCGCCACGCCCGCCACCACCGAGCTCGATCGCATCGAAGTGGTGGGTACGTTCCGCGCCAGTCTGGAAAAGGCACTGGAAGAGAAGCGCTACAGCGCCGAGCAGATCGATGCGGTGGTCGCCGAGGACATTGGCAAGTTCCCGGATCTCAATCTTGCCGAGGCGCTGCAGCGCATTCCCGGTGTGGCGATCGACCGCGACGCGGGTGAAGGCCGCTCGATCACCGTACGTGGCCTGGGCCAGGACTTCACCCGCGTCCGCATCAACGGGCTGGAAGCACTGGCGACCACGGGCGGCACCGACAGTTCCGGCGGCGCCAATCGTGGTCGTGGCTTCGACTTCAACGTATTCGCATCGGAACTCTTCAGCAAGCTGACGGTGCGCAAGACACAGTCGGCGCAAGTGGACGAAGGATCCCTCGGCGCTACCGTCGACCTGCGCGGCGCGCGTCCATTCGACTACGACGGCTTCACCAGCACCGTGACCAGCCAGATGGGCTACAACGACCTGTCGAAGCAATGGGATCCGCGCTTCTCTGCCCTGATCAGCAATACGTGGGCGGACGGAAAGTTCGGCGCGTTGCTGTCGGCCGCCTACAGCGAACGCAACCTGCTGGAGGAAGGCTACAGTGCGGTGCGCTGGGACAACGGTGCGTCGTCAAACGGTTTCTGCAGCCCGGTCGGCTATACCCCGCAGAACAACACCAACAACAGCGGACGCGGCACGACGGCGCTGAACTGCTCCACCGGCAATCCGCGCCCGGCCAACACCCAGGCCAATAACGATGCCTACCGGCTGGCCTCCGCCACGACCACCTTCCATCCCCGCCTGCCGCGCTATGGCCGCCTGACGCACGAACAGGAGCGGCTCGGCGTCACCGCCGCGCTGCAGTTCAAGCCCAGCGACCGCACCCTGCTGAGCTTCGATGCGATGTATTCGAAGCTGGATGCCACGCGCCAGGAGGACTTTCTGGAGACGATCTCCTTCAGCCGTTCAAACTCGCAGGGCGGCAAGTACGAGACGCACGTCCTCCAGGCCGAGGTGGATGATCGCGGCAACCTGGTCTACGGCGTGTTCGACAACGTCGACGTCCGCTCGGAATCGCGCTTCGATGAACTGTCCACGGAGTTCAGCCAGTACAGCCTGAGCCTGGAACAGGACATCACCGATCGTCTGTCGCTCAACGCAATGGTCGGCACGTCGATGTCCGAGTTCAAGAATCCCGTGCAGACGACGGTCACCTTCGATATCCAGAATCTCGACGGGTACAGCTGGGACTATCGCGGCAACAGCCGTCTGCCGGTGATCACCTACGGCACCCTGGACGTGACCAGCCCCACCGCATGGCGCTGGATCAGCAGCCCGGCGGCAAACACCACCGGCTCGGAAATCCGCATTCGCCCCCAAGGGGTCGACAACACCTTCGATACGGGCAAGCTCGACCTGGACTTCGCGATCAACGAGACGTTCACGCTGCGGGGCGGCCTGTCGTACAAAAAGTTCCAGATGGACACCTGGGAGTTCCGCCGCGCCAGCGAAACCTCGGTGCCTGCCCTGCCCACCGGCACGACGGTCGCGGACCTGTCGACGCTGGTCACCGGCTTCGGGCGTGGCCTGGAGGGTCGTGGCCCCAGCGCGTGGCTCATTCCGGACCTTGGCGCGATCGCCAGCCTGTTCGACATCTACTGCAACTGCAATACCGGCGTGCCCGGCGGCGATTTCACCCTCAGCAGCATCACCAACGGCAATGCGCGCGGCAACAACCGCAGCATCGGTGAAGAAGACTGGGGCAGCTACCTGCAGCTGGACTTCAACGCCGACCTGGCGGGCCGCCCGCTGCGCGGCAACGTGGGCGTGCGGTATGCCACCACCGACATCGACGCCAGCGGCTACACGTCGGTGGGCGGCGGCAGTCCGGTCACCGTGACCAACGATTACAAGGACTGGCTGCCGTCGTTCAACCTTGCCTGGGACGTCACCGACGAACTCGTGCTGCGCTTCGGCGCCGCCAAGGTGATGGCGCGTCCGCAACTGGGCAACCTGTCGCCCGGCGCCGGCGTCACCACGACCGGCACACCGAACATCCGCGTCGGCAACCCCTACCTGGATCCCTTCCGCGCAAAGACCTACGACTTCAGCGCCGAGTGGTACTTCGCCGAGGACTCGGTGCTGTCGTTGGCGCTGTTCTACAAGGACATCGAGACCTACATCCAGGAACTGCGCGAAAACATCGCCTACCGCGACACCGGCCTGCCGCTGGAATGGGTGCCTTCGACGTTCTGGGACGTGGAGTTCGACGTGCGTACGCCGATCAACACGCCCGGCGGTCCGCTGAAGGGCTTCGAGCTGAACTACCAGCAGCCGTTCTCGTTCCTGCCGGGCGGATTCCGGCATTTCGGCGTGCTGCTCAATTACACGCACGTCGAATCGGACATCGACTATGCGGTGCCGGGATCCTTCCCCGTGACCTACATCGCCAACGACCTGGTCAACCTGTCGCCGGATTCGTACAACGCGACGCTGTACTACGACAACAACCGGTTCAGCGCCCGCGTGTCGACCTCGTTCCGCGACGATTACCTGCAGCGCGTGCCAGGCCAGAACAACAACGACGTGGAAGGCAAGCGCAGCGCGCGCAGCGTGGACGTCTCGATGTCATACAAGTGGAACAAGCAGTTCACCCTCACGTTCGAGGGGCTGAACCTGACGGACGAATTCAACGACCAGTACGTGGACTCCGCAGGCGACCGCGCCTCGGTATATCACCACACGGGCCGCCAGTACTACGTGGGGGCACGGTTCAACTTCTGACCGCAACGGGCGGGCGCCCGTCATGGGCGCCCGCCACCGCATCGCTGCCTGGCACCGGAATCGCCTGCCGCATCCGGGCAAGCGTGGACGGCGAATGGCCCCGCGACGCGGGATTCTGACGGCACTGTCTTGACATCATTCCGACTCCACCCGCGAATGGAAAAACAGAAGGCCCACCATCCGGCGGGCCTTCCCTGCAGCCCATGGCCGGCGACAACGCCGTCCGGCGCGGACTCAGCGCAACGGCTCACCGCGCGGATAACCCGCGATGGGTTCCATCACGTCGAGGTTCCATTCGCTCTCGACGAAGGGCTTGCGGGCTTCCTTGTATTGCGGGTAACCGCCGACCTGCTCCTGGCTGTCGATGATTTCGCCGCGTCCTTCGATGACGTCGGCGACGATGCGGCGGTCGATGAGGTCGCGGTTCCAGGGCGTGGCGCCCGCGTTCTCGATCACGGCATCCTGCACCTCGGCGGACGGCAACAGCGTGGCGCCGAACGGCAGCGCGGGCGCATTCTTCACGCGATCGAGCTTCACCGGCGCGGTGGTGTAGCTTCCGGTCTCCTGGATGCTCTTGTTGCCCACGCGATCGACGACAAGATTGTCCTGCGCATACAGATCGAGGTCGCCGGAGCCGCCGATCATCAGGAAGGCCAGCGGCTCGGTCGACTTGCCGGCGCGCATGACGTTGCCGCGCACCACCATCTCGCCCTTCGAGTACGGATGGCCGAGCCACTCTTCGGCGATCAGGTTGTAATGGATGGCGCGCTGACCGGGGTTGTAGATCAGGTTGTTGATCACCTGGCCGCGCGCACCGCCCTTGAACAAGGGACTGCGCTCGTAGTTGTGCGCGTAGAGGTTGCCGACGATCAGCACCTCGTTGACGTGGTCGTGGATCAGCGAGCCCTTGGAGTGTTCACCCTTGGCGTGGATCGAATTGGCCAATCCCTCACTGACGATATTGTTGCTGTAGGTGATGCGTCGCGATGCATTGGCCATCCACTCGGCTTCGTTTTCGCCGTGAAAGCGCGTGCTGGATGCGCTCAGGTTTTCATCCGTGGCCCAGGTGAGCGAGCAGTGGTCGACGATCACGTCATGCGCGCCACGCACCGTGGTGATGGCATCGATGTCGCCCGAACGCTTGGGCAGGCCGCCGTCGCCAGGCCGGATGCGGATGTGGCGGATCACGACGTCATGCGTGGCGATGGTCAACCCGCCCTTGATGATCGTCACGCCGGGATGCGGTGCAGTCTGGCCGGCAATGGTCAGGAACGGCTCGCTGATGCGCAGCTCCTTCATGCCGAGGTCGATGACGCCACCGACCTCGAATACGACGATGCGCGGCCCCTTGCCCGTCACGGCTTCCTTGAACGAGCCCGGGCCGTCGGCCGCCAGCGTGGTGACGCGGACGATCTTGCCGCCGCGCCCGCCGGGCGTGTGCGCCGCCGCGCCCTGCGCGCCAGGGAATGCAAGTGCGGTCGCTTCGGCGGCGAGGACCGGCGTCATCGCGGACGCCATCAGCAGTGCGGCAAGGCCGCAGGTCAGCCCGAAGGCCCGCGCAGGAAAACGGATATGAAGCATTGGCTCCCTCCCAGGAGTGGATCGACGCATCGTGGCATCGGGATGGGTTTTGCGGCAGTGCACATTGTCAATGACACCGGTTTACCATATACAGGCCATCAACCTGCACTGTCACTCGGCGGTGCAACAAAACACTGCGGGGAGAGCCCTCTTGAGTACTGACCACAGCGCGCCGTCCGACGCACGCATGGAAGCCCCGGAACTGGCCGCCATCGCGGACAGCTTCGTCAGCGCGAGGCGCCAGGGCCGTGCATTGCCGGGATTCCCGGGCACCATTCCCGATGACCTGGTGACTGCGTATCAGGTACAGGACCACGCGATAGCGCAGTGGCCCGATCGCGTGGTCGGATGGAAGGTCGGCTTCATCGCACCGGAGCGACGGGATGCATCCGGTGATGAGCGCCTGCTGGGCCCCATCTTCGCCCGCCAGGTCAAACTGACCACCGGTAGCCAGGAGAGCTTCCAGGTATTCGCCGGGGGCTTCGGCGCCGTGGAAGCCGAGTACGTCCTGCGCCTGGACGCCGATGCCCCGGCCGACAAGACGCACTGGACCCCGGAAGAAGCCGCCGCCGTTCCGTCGACGCTGTTCACCGGCATGGAAGTGGCCAGCAGTCCGCTGGCGACGATCAACCAGCTCGGCCCGCGCGTCGTCGTTTCGGACTTCGGCAACAACAATGGCCTGGTGATGGGCGCCGAGATTCCCGGCTGGGCCGAACGCAGCGATGCTTCGCTGACCTGCACTACGTCCATCGACGGCCGGCAGGTCGGCAAGGGCGGCGCCACCACGCTGCCCGGCGGCCTGCGCGCGGCATTCGCGTTCGCGCTGTCGCGCTCGGCGCGCCGCGGTCGGCCGTTGAAGGCGGGCGACCTGATCGCCACCGGCAACGCCACGGGCATCCACGACATCCTGCCGGGCCAGCAGGCCCTCATCGAGTTCGATGGCCATGGCAGCATTGCGTGTGTCGCGGCAGCCGCGACGCCGAAGGACGAAGGGGATTGGCGCGCATGATGAACCGTCGTCGTTTCCTGGGCACCAGCCTCGGCGCCGCGGTCGCCCTTCCGCTGGCGGGGAGTCGCGCCCTTGCCGACGATGGGCGGCACGTGCTGACCGCTACCGACGTGCACGTGAAGGACTATCCCACCGTCGAAGCGGTGCGCTGGATCGGCGAGACCATGGCGCGCGAGACCGGCGGCCGGGTGACGCTCCGTCAATACCATTCCGGCCAGCTGGGTCGCGAATCCGAAGCCATCGACATGGCGCGGTTCGGCGCCATCGACATGACACGTGTGTATGCCGGCGCACTGAACAATGCGTTCCCGCTGACCCAGGCGCTCTGCCTGCCGTACGTCTTCGATTCGGTGCCGCACATGCGGCGCGCGATGGACGAGGGCGTCGGACGGACCGTGCTGGACGACTTCACGCGGCGCGGACTGGTCGGCCTTGCCATCTACGACTCGGGTGCACGCTGCTTCTACAACACCAAGCACCCCATCCGCGTGCCGGCCGACCTGCACGGCCTGAAGGTCCGTGTACCGGTGTCGGACATCTTCATCCGCATGTTGCGCCTGTTCGGCGCCAATCCCACGCCGCTGTCGCTGGGCGAGGTGTTCTCCGGGCTGGAGACGCGGATGATCGACGGTGCGGAGAACAACATCCGCAGCTTCCATTCCAGCCGCCATTTCGAGGCAGCGCAGTACTGGTCGCAGACCAACCATTCCTACGCACCGGATGTGCTGCTGGTCTCGCAACGCACGCTGGACGACCTGCAACCGCGCGACCGCGAGTTGCTGATCGAAACCGCACGGCGGTCCGTGGGCGTGATGCGCACGCTCTGGGACGCCTCCGAAGCGAAAGCGCGCGAAGCCGTCTTCGAGGCGGGCGTCGAACACAACGACGCGGACCTTGCCGCCTTTGCACGGGCATCGCAGCCCCTGCTTTCCGAATACCGCAAGGATGCGGCGATCGATGCGCTCTACCGCCGCATCCGCGACCTGGCCTGAGGATCGACCATGTCAGAAGAAATCACGCTCCCTCCCGTCACGCCGGTGCAGCGCGCCATGGACCTGCTGTCCAACGCGGCCATCGCGGTTGCGGTCTTCGCCCTGTTGGGGCTGGTCATCGTGCAGGGCTGGCAGGTCATTGCCCGCTACGTCATCAATGACTCACCTAGCTGGACGGAGCCGGTCACCGTCCTGCTCCTGACCACGGCCATGAGCCTGGGCGCTGCCGCAGGCGTGCATACCCAACGGCATTTCGGCTTTTTCCTGTTGGCCGATGCGGTCGGCCCGCGCCTGAAGAAGGCGTTGCACGCCGTCTCGCCGCTGGTGATCGCCGCGATCGGCGGCGTGATGGCGTACTGGGGCGCGGTGCTGCTCTTCGATGGCCTGGATATCCGCATCGCCGGTGCACCGATGCCGCAGAGCATCGGCTACCTGCCGCTGTCGCTCGGTGGCCTGCTGATGGTGGTGTTCGCGCTGTACCGCTTGTTCCTGGTGCTGCGTGCGCCGCTGACCGACGAGGCCCGCTGACCCATGGCGATCACCCTGCTCTTCTCGATCTTCGCGGTCCTGCTGCTGATCGGCGTGCCGGTCGCCTACGCATTGGCCGCCGCATCACTGGCGACGCTGCTCTACCTCGACCTACCCAGCATCGTGCTGGTGCAGCAGATCTCCTCGGGTACCGGTTCGGCATCGCTGATCGCCATCCCGCTTTTCATCTTCGCCGGCGAAATCATGCTTCGCGGCGGCATTTCCGAGCGCCTCATCAGCCTGGCGGCTTCGCTGGTGGGACGCCTGCGCGGCGGCCTGGGCCAGGTCAGCATCCTGTCGTCGCTGTTCTTCGGTGGCGTGTCGGGCTCGGCCATCGCCGACGTCTCGGCCGTCGGCGGCACGATGATCCCGCAGATGGTCAAGCGGGGTTACGACCGCGACTTCGCCGTCAATGTCAGCATCACCGCTGCGCTGGTGGCGCTGCTGGTGCCGCCGTCGCACAACCTGATCCTGTTCTCGGCCGCGGCCGGCGGCGGCCTGTCCATCGCCGATCTTTTCGCGGCCGGCATCGTGCCCGCGCTGCTGATGACGGTCGTGCTGATGTTCACCGGCTGGGCGGTCGCGTGCAGGCGCGGCTATGGCACGGAACCGTTCCCGGGCATGCGCGCGGTGATGCTGCGGCTGGTGGCCGCGCTGCCCGGCCTCGGCCTGGTGGGACTGATCTTCTTCGGCATCCGCGCGGGCATCTTCACGGCGGTGGAGAGCGCCGCCATCGCGGTCGTGTACGCACTGCTCGTCACCAGCGTGCTTTACCGCCAGCTGTCGATGAAGGAATTCTTCGCCACCGTCACGCATGCGGCGCGTACCACCGGGGTGATCCTGTTCGTGATCGCGACCGCGGCCGTGTTCGGATGGCTGTTGGCCTATCTGCAGGTGCCTGCTGCTGCGGTCGACGCACTGCAGTCGATCGCCCACAGCAAGTACACGGTGCTGCTGCTGATCATCCTGGTGCTGCTGGTGCTGGGCACGTTCATGGACCTGGCGCCGATGATCCTGATCTGTACGCCCATCTTCCTGCCCGTCGCGCGCGCCTATGGCATCGACCCGATCCACTTCGGCCTGGTGCTGGTGCTGACGGGCGGCATCGGCCTGGTGACGCCGCCGGTGGGGTCGGTGCTCTTCATCGGTACCGCCATCGGCAAGATCACCATCGCGCAGAGCATGCGTACCATCTGGCCGTTCTGGTTGGCCGGCCTGGCCGTACTGCTGGTCGTGGCGCTGTTCCCGGAACTCTCGTTGTGGCTGCCGAAGGCGATCAAGTGACGAGGCTCCTGCTCTGCGCCATCCTGCTTGCGCTGGTCGGCCCTGCGGGTGCGCAGTCGCCGGGGGAAGCGCCATCGCTGACCGGTTTCGAAGACGCCATCCATCACTGGCGTAACGTGCACGGCGACAAGTATCCGCGCCATGCGCCAGACGACGTCGCGAAGATCGCCGACAACATCCTGCGCTACCAGCGCCTGGATGGCGGCTGGATCGAGAATCAGGATCCGGCACGGATTCTGGATGATGCAGAGAAAGCGCGCTTCGACGCCGAGGCGCGGAAGTCCGGCGGCAGCTTCGACAACCGCAACATCTACACGCAGTTGGACTATCTGGCCACGGCCTATGCGATCACCGGCGATACGCGGTATCGCGACGGCAGCCTGGAGGGCCTCGCATTCACGCTGGCCCAGCAGATTTCCTCGTGCGGTGGCTGGCCGCATACGGTGCCTGCGACGCAGTCCTACCACCCGCACATCACCATCGCCGACGACGTCACCGCCGGCGTGCTCGGCACGCTGCGCAAGGTCGTCTCGGACACGCGCCGCTATGCCTTCGTCGATGCCGCGTTGCGTGCACGTGTGCAGTCCGCCATCGACAAGGGCGATGCCTGCCTGCTCCGGTTGCAGGTCCGGCAGGGCGGCACGCTTGCGGGCTGGGCAGGTCAGTACGATGCCGGCACGCTGCAACCGGCGCAGGGACGCAAGTTCGAGCTTCCGTCGATCACCGGGCAGGAAACCGTCGGCGTATTGCGCTACCTGATGTCCATCCCCGATCCGTCGCCCGAGATCGTCGCGGCGGTCGACGGTGGCGTGGCCTGGCTGCGCCGCGTCGCGTTGACCGGCTGGCGCATCGAGACGTTCGACGCGCCGGCAGAACAGTTCCAGTACCACAGCAGCGCCAAGGATCGTCGCCTGGTCGCCGATCCCGGAGCGAAAGACCTCTGGGCGCGCTTCTACGACGTGACGGACAACAGCGTGGTGCTCGCCACGCGCGACAGCCAGCGCGTCGCGCGCTACGAGGACATCCCGCGCGAACGCCGTACGGGCTATGAGTGGTACGGCAGTTGGCCGAAGCGCCTGCTGACGAAGGAATACCCGCAGTGGAAGGCGCTGCACGCGCCATCGAAGTAGAGGACCCCGTATGCGCATGACGTCGTGGATGATCGTGGCGTGCCTGCTCGCGCCGTTCTTGGCGCACGGCGCGGACATGAGCGAACCGGCATGGAAGCGCGGCGTCGAGCACCAGCGCCAGGCCGACCTCGGTGACGGCACCTTCCTCAACCCCGTGCTGGCCGGTGATCGACCCGACCCCTCGGTACTCAAGGATGGCGACGACTATTACCTCACCCTGTCGTCGTTCACCGCCTATCCCGGCCTGCCGGTGTGGCATTCGCGCGACCTGATCAACTGGCAGCCGATCGGCCATGCCATCACGAAGAACGTCGGCTCGATCTGGGCGCCGGACCTGGTCAAGCATCAGGGCCGCTACTACATCTATTTCCCCGCGCGCGTCGGCGGTACCGAGTCGCCGCGACGCAGCAACTTCGTCGTGTGGGCGGACGACATCCGCGGTCCATGGAGCGAGCCGATCGACATCGGGCTGCCGGGCCATATCGATCCCGGCCATGCGGTCGGTGAGGACGGCAAGCGCTACCTGTTCCTCAGCGCCGGCGACTACGTGCAACTGGCCGACGACGGACTGAGCACCGTCGGCGAGGTCAAGCACGTCTATGACGGCTGGCGCTATCCCGAGTCGTGGGACGTGGAAGGCTATGCGCAGGAAGGCCCGAAGATCACCTTCCGCAACGGCTGGTACTACATGGTCACAGCGGTAGGTGGCACCGCCGGCCCGCCGACCGGCCACATGGTGATCGTCGCGCGCTCGCGCTCGATCCACGGACCGTGGCAGAACGCGCCGAACAACCCCGTGGTGCGCACGACCTCGCGCGACCAGTACTGGTGGTCGCGCGGACATGCCACGCTGGTCGAGGATGCCGCAGGCCAGTGGTGGATGATCTACCACGGCTACGAACACGGCTTCTGGACGCTCGGGCGGCAAGCGCTGCTCGATCCGATCGAATGGACGGACGACGGCTGGTTCGTCGCCAAGGGCGGCGACCTCAGCCGCCCGCTGCGCAAGCCCGCCGGCCAGGCGCTCTCGCCGCACGGCATGGCGCTGTCGGACGATTTCCGCAGCGGCAAGCTGGGCCCGCAATGGGCGTTCTACGATCCGGCACCGGACGAGTCGCATCGACTCACGTTCGGCGACGGCGTGATGACGCTGCAAGGCAAGGGCAGCGCGCCCCGCGACAGCTCCCCACTGGGCATCATCGCGGGCGACCTCGCCTACGAGTTCGAGGTGGAAATGGAGATCGAACCCGGTGCACAGGGCGGCGCGGTGCTGTTCTACAACGATCGCCTGTATGCCGGCGTGGGCAGCAATGGCGAGCAGTTCGTCATGCATCGCTATGGACTGGAGCGTCCGGGCAGGCTGGCGCCCAGCCGCAAGGGCGGCACGCTGTGGTTGCGGGTGAAGCACGACCGCCACATCGTCACGGTCCACAGCAGCACCGACGGCAAGACCTGGACCAAATACCCGGTCCAGATGGAAGTCTCCGGCTACCACCACAACGTGGCGGGCGGCTTCCTGGCCCTCAAACCGTCCCTGTACGCCGCCGGCCAGGGCAAGGTCCACTTCCGTAATTTCCGCTACCGCGCGCTGGACTGACCCCCAGCCGCTAGAATCCCCACGACAGACGAACGGACCCGTACCCACTCCATGCCCGCGCGCAAGAAGCCCGAAAGCCCCGCCTCCCTGCCCACCGGTGGCAAGGCGGCGACCATCAACGACATCGCACGGCTTTCCGGCGTCTCGAAGAAGACCGTCTCGCGCATCATCAACCACTCGCCGCTGGTCCGTAAGGACACCCGCGAGAAAGTCGAAACCTTGATGCGGGAAGTCGGTTACGTGCCTGACCCGATGGCGCGCGGCCTGGCGTTCCGCCGCTCGTTCCTGATCGGCATGGTCTACGACAACCCCACGGCGCAGTACATCGTGAACATGCAGTACGGCGCACTGGACGCCTTGCGCGATTCTGGCTTCGAACTGGTCGTGCATCCCTGCGATAGCCGCAGCCCCGGCTACATCGACGGCGTGCGCCGCTTCGTGCAGCAGCAGAAGCTTCACGGCGTGATGCTGGTACCGCGCGCCTCGGAAGACCAGGCGCTGGCCGACATGCTGGCCGAGATCGGTTGCCGTTACTCGCGCATCGCGTCGGTCTCGATGGACACGCCCGCGCGCATGGTGGTCACGCACGACCGCGACGGTGCGGCCGAGGCGGCCGAGTACCTGCTGTCGCTTGGCCACACCGACATCGCGCTGATCACGGGCCCCAGTGCCTATCGCTCCTCGATCGAGCGCACGGACGGTTTCGTGCAGGCGCTCGCCAAGCGCGGCCTGGAGATTCCGAAGTCGCGCATCATCGAAGCCGGCTACACCTTCGAATCCGGCGTGGTCGCCGCCGAGAAGCTGCTGTCCGGCAAGAACCGGCCCACCGCCATCTTCACCGGCAACGACGAAATGGCCGCCGGCGTGTACAAGGTCGCCATGCGAGCGGGCATCAACATCCCGCGCCAACTGTCCGTGGTCGGGTTCGACGACAGCCCGCTCGCCTCGCGCCTGTGGCCCTCGCTGACCTCGGTCCGCCGCAACACCCGCGATACCGGCCGCACCGCGGCCGCCATGCTGATCCAGCCGGAAGGCACGCCCGTGCTGGCCGCAGCCAGCATCCGCCCGCACCTGATCATCCGCGACTCTTCCCAGCCCCCGGAGTAATCGGGCCGAAAGCCCAGTCCCAGTGCCGCACCGCAAAATGACACCGGTTACCAAAGTCCCGTAGAATCCGCCACACCCCTTTACCGACGCCGCCGCAGCGCGTCCGCATCCGACGGAGCCCCGCCCATGTTCTGCAAGACCTACCACGCCACCCATCCGGACATGATGGACGGGGCCAGCAACGACCAGCTGCGCGACCGTTACCTGATCGGCAACCTGTTCGTCGCGGACACGGTGCAGATGAATTACTCGCACAACGAGCGTTTCGTGATCGGCGGCGCCGCGCCGGTGTCGAAGAAGGTCGATCTGCCCCGCCAGACCGAACCCGCCTCGGCCGCCGGCAAGCCGTTCCTGGAGCGCCGCGAACTGGGCGTGATCAACGTGGGTGGCGGCGCCGGCAAGGTCACCGTCGACGGCACGACCTATGCGCTGGGCCCGAAGGACGGCCTGTACGTGGCGATGGGCAGCGCCGACGTGGCGTTCGAATCCGATGACGCGGCCAACCCCGCCAAGTTCTACCTGACCTCGACCCCGGCGCATGCGCGTTTCGAGACCAAGCAGCTGTCGATCAAGGACGCCGTGGCGCTGGAGCGCGGCGCGCTGGAAACCAGCAACGAGCGCACGATCTACCAGTTCATCGTGCCGGCGACCTGCCAGTCCTCGCAGCTGTTGCTCGGCCTGACCGTGCTGAAGACCGGCAGCGTGTGGAACACCATGCCGCCGCACCTGCACGACCGCCGCAGCGAGGTCTATTTCTACTTCGACCTGGCCGAGAACGACCGCGTCTACCACTTCATGGGCGAACCGGAAGCGCAGCGCCACATCGTCGTGCAGAACGACGAAGCCGTGGTGTCGCCGCCGTGGTCGATCCACATGGGGTCGGGCACCAGCAACTACGCCTTCATCTGGGCGATGGGCGGCGAGAACCTGGACTACACCGACATGCACGTGCTGGACATCTGCCAGCTGAAGTAGCAGACGTGCCGTAGAGCCGAGCTTGCTCGGCTCCACGCATCAGCGGAACACAGCGTCAACAGCAGCGGAGCAAGCTCCGCTCTACTCCATCCGAAGCCGATGCACCCAGCGCAGCGGAGCAAGCTCCGCTCTACCAGAAGCGCACCACACCGAGGGAATCCACGATGGCAAGCAATCCGTTCAGTCTTGAAGGCAAGATCGCGCTGGTCACCGGCGCCAACACCGGCCTGGGCCAGGGCATCGCCGTGGCGCTGGCCGAAGCCGGTGCCGACATCGCCGCGGCTGGCATCGTGGAAGCCGCGGAAACCGGCGAGAAGGTGCGCGCCCTTGGTCGCCGTTTCCTCAACCTGGAAGCCAACCTCATCAGCATCGACCCGGTCGAGCGCCTGGTGAAGGAAACCGTCGACGGCCTGGGCGGACTGGACATCCTGGTCAACAACGCGGGCCTGATCCGTCGCGCCGACGCCGTGGATTTCAGCGAGAAGGACTGGGACGATGTGATGAACGTGAACATCAAGTCCGCGTTCTTCATGTCGCAGGCCGCGGGCCGCCATTTCATCGCGCAGGGCAGCGGCAAGATCATCAACATCGCCTCGATGCTGTCGTTCCAGGGCGGCATCCGCGTGCCGTCGTACACGGCCTCCAAGAGCGGCATCGCCGGCATCACCCGCCTGCTCGCCAACGAATGGGGTTCCAAGGGCATCAACATCAACGCCATCGCGCCCGGCTACATGGCCACCGACAACACCGCGCAGCTGCGCGCCGATGAAGACCGCAACAAGGCCATCCTGGACCGCATCCCGGCCGGCCGCTGGGGCGAGCCGTCGGACCTGGGTGGCACCGCGGTGTTCCTGTCCTCGCGCGCATCCGACTACGTCAATGGTGCGGTCATTCCCGTCGATGGCGGCTGGCTGGCGCGCTGACGTGCGCAGTTGCTGTGCCTCTCTGTAGGAGCGACGTAAGTCGCGACCACAGAACCAGGAGAGCAGTGGACGCGGATCGATACGGAAAAAGGCGGAGGGCGCCTTCGCCTTGAGCGGCTTCGATCCTTGCCGGAATGTCTTCCGGCTTGGCGGTCGCGACTTGCGTCGTTCCTGCACGGGCTTCTGCACGCGTGCTGGCGAATACCGGAGACTGGCAATGCTTCGCTCTTTTCTGATGGTCGCGCTCTGTGCCTGCGCTGCGCAGGCCAGCGCGCAGATGCAGCCCCCCCGCCAGGTCTTCATCGCGGGCGACTCCACTGCCAGCCACTACGGGCCGGAACGCGCACCGCGCGAAGGTTGGGGCCAGCAGTTGCAGTCGTTCCTCGATGACGACGCTTACGTGGTCCACAACCACGCGCAGAGTGGCAGGAGCTCACGCAGCTTCATCGCCGAGGGCTGGTTCGACGGCATGGCGAAGGAGATGCGCACGGGCGACGTGCTGCTGATCCAGTTCGGCCACAACGACGAGAAGATCGAAGACCCCACCCGCTACAACGAGCCGCAGCGCGCATTTCCCGAATGGCTGATGCGTTATGTCGCACTGGCGCGCGACAAGGACGCCACACCGGTCCTGGTGACGCCGGTGGCACGTCGCAAGTTCGATCGCGGCCAGTTGCTCGACACACACGGTCTGTACGCCCAAGCCGTGCGCGACCTGGCGCAGCGCGAGAACGTAGGTCTGATTGACCTGACTGCCCTGAGCATGGACTGGCTGCGCGCCGCCGGCGATGACGCGAGCAAGGCGTATTTCATGCACGTGCCGGAACAGGACCAGCAGGACGATACCCACTTCCAGCAACGCGGCGCGGTGATGGTGGCCTGCCTGGTGGTGGCCGGCTGGAAAAAGATCGATCCATCGCTGGCCACGCATGTCACCCGCGACACCGATTGCGGCGCGCCGGCCACGGCGCTCACCGATCGCAAGGCGCAGCCGAATCAATCCCTCGTCGTGCACGAACACGACATCGCCGTGCCGCAGCCAGGACCGCACGGCGGCGCAGGTGCGACGACAGCGTTTCCGTTCTTCAGGGACGCCCCGGCGCTTGGCTTCGAGTTCCGCAAGCGCGTGCTCCACCGCGGCGCCGGCATCGGCCTGCACCAGCACCACAAGGACGAGATCTACTACGTGCTGAGTGGTCGCGGCATCTACGAACTGGACGGCAAGGCGCAGGCCGTGCGTGCCGGCGACGCGATGCTGACCCGGCCCGGCAGCACACACGCCATCAGCCAGGACGGCGAAGAAGACCTGGTGCTGCTGATCATGTACGGGAATAAGCAGGAGTGAGTGGAGAGGAGTGAGGAGTGAGTAAAGGCGTGCTTCGCTCCCACTCCTCACTCCTCTCCGCTCATTTCTCGCTTGCAGGTGCCGGCCGGTCCCAGCGGCGGTAGCTCGCTTCCAGCGCGCTGCGCAGCCGCCGGTACTGGGCGCTGCCGGGCTCGGCCTGCAGGCGACTGGCGACAGCCTTCCATCCGCCTTCATGGTCGCGCGACCATTCACGCACGACTGCTCGGCACGGTTGCCCCACGATCTGCGCCAGCGCGCACGCCATGAAGATGTCCCCGGCGGTCCAGCCTGGCTGTTGCTGCATCGCTTCCACGTAGGCGCGCGGTACGGTGTAGTAGCGCCCCATCTCGTCGGCGAATGCTGCGGGATAGCGGCTGGCGTACTCGTTGATGTCCACCAGGTGGCGGTCCACCGCTGCATCACCGCTGGCCGGCGTGTACGCCGCCGGCGTGGCGTCCTGCGCAGCGGCAGGCATGCCCGGCGCCAAGGCCAGGCACGACAGCAGGACAGGGATCAGCAACGTGCGTTTCACGGCGCCATTGTGCCCCACCCTCGCGGGGCCTGCTGCGCGTTCACGCGTCGGGCGTGGCTTCGATCCTCGCCACGGCATCCACCAGCTCGCCCGCGTTCTGCACCACCTGCAGCTTCGGGGCGTCGGCGGCGACACCATGCTCGGTCTCGAGTGCCCAGGTGACGTGGTAGGGCATGTGAATGCCCCAGCCTCCCAGCGTGAGCACGGGTTCGATGTCCGAGCGCAGTGAGTTGCCGACCATCGCGAAGTGCGACGGTGCCACATCGAGTTCCCGCAGCACGCGCGCGTAGGTGGCTTCGTCCTTCTCGGATACCACCTCGATGCGGTGGAACAGGTCGGTCAATCCGGATTGCGCGATCTTGGCTTCCTGGTGGAACAGGTCGCCCTTGGTGATCAGCACGATCTCGTGGTCGGCGGCGATCCGTTCGACCGCTTCGCGAATGCCGGGCAGCAGGTCCACCGGGTGTTGCAGCGTGGCACGCCCGATTTCGATCACGCGATGCAGATCCCGCGCACTGATGCGTTCATCGGTCACCTGGATGGCGGTCTCCAGCATCGAAAGGGTCATGCCCTTCACGCCGTAACCGAAGATCTTCAGGTTGCGGCGCTCGACATCCAGCAGGTGCTGATGCGTGCCCGCGTCCGCAAGATCGACGTACGCACCGAGGATCGCCTCGAAGTCCGCTTCCGCCTGCCGGTAATAGTCCTCGCTCTTCCACAGCGTGTCGTCGCCGTCGAAACCGACCCATTGGATGCGCGCCATCGGATGCCTGTCCTTCCACGTTCCATGAAGGTCGCGAAGAATAGCAGCCGCGCTCGCACTCCATGAAAAACGGCCGCCTTGCTTGGGCGGCCGTCTGCATCATCAGTGAGTGAGGACGGGATTGGTGGTCAGCCCCCGGAACTCGGCGGCGGCGTGGTGCCATCGGCCGGTGGCGGCGTGGTTTCCGGCGCGTTCGGATTGGCCGGCGGCGGCAGGGTCGGGTCGGTTGGGGGCACGGCCGGATCGGTCGGCGTTGGAGCCGGCGGCGTCATGTTGTCGGTCGGCGGTGCCGTCTCCATGGGCTCGGGCGCGCTGGGTGGCGGCGTGTCTTCCGGCTTGGGCCCGCAGGCGGTCATCAGGCCCGCGCCCAACAGCGCTACGCCCAAGCTCATCGTCAGTCGTTGGATGGAAAGCTTCATGGGTTCCTCCATGCAGTCGTTCGGGGGAGAGATGCTCAGGGGGTTCCCTGCGCATGTACGGCATATTCCTCGGGGCTCAGCCGGCCATCGGCATCCTTGTCCAGCGTACCGAACACCTGGGCGAGCGGCGGATCGACCGCCGCCTCGTCCTTGCTGATGGCGCCGTCCGCGTTCTGGTCGAGTTCTGCGAATGGACGCGGTGCGGGAGTCGGCGTAGCGGCTGCCTGCGTCGGGGATTCGTCTGCGCGCCCCGCAGCATCCTGCGCCGACGCCGATGGCATCGCCGCAAGCGCCATCGCGCACGCGATGCCGAGCCCGGAGAGCGTTGCGGTGGTCGGTTTCATCGATTCCTCCTTGCGGGAGCGCGGCTCCCGTCAAAAACAAAGGGGCGACACGACGGCCGCCCCTCGATCAGGTCACGCCCGTGCGTCGCTGCACAGGCATGACCCCGCACTGCCGGCGACTTACTTCTGCTGGTCACCGTAGTTCTTGCTCACGAACGCCTTGTACTCATCAGCGGTCAGCGAACCATCCGCATTGGCATCGGCCTGGTCGAACACCTGGCTCAAGCCCGGATTGGCAGCGGCTTCTTCCTTGCTGATGTTGCCGTCCGCATTGGTGTCGACGTCAGCCCAACCCTGCTTGGCCTGCGTCGCACCTGCATCGGTGCTCTGCGTCGGCGTGGTGGCCGAACCCGTGGCCTGCTCGGCGCTCTGCTCGGTCTGCTGCTGCGCCTGTGCGGCGTCCTCGGTCTTTTCCTGCGCGAACGCCAGCGGCATGGCCAGCGCGGCGCTCAGGGCGACCAGGGCGATCAGCGGCTTGCGGTTGTTATTCGTCATGTCAGTGCTCCGTTCTGTGGGAGTGCGTCCGATTGCGCACGACCCCACCTTGCCGCCGCTCATCTGAACGAAATTTGCGGCGCGACATGAACGTGCACGCATGCTTAACCACGCAGGATGCGGCTTCGGCTAACCCGGTGTTAGGCGCCCGTGAGTGCGGCGTCAGCAGTGCGTCGAATCCGTGATCCGGCACCATGTTTGGTGTTATGCATCCGTTTTTTCGGCGCCGTCGTTCGCCGTGGCGGCGTCGATTTTTTTGCTGAACCAATGCCAACCCAGCACGACACCGGTCAGGGCGCCGGCAAGTTCCAGCACCACGCGGGAGCCGAGTCCGTCGGGATCATGGATGCCCTGCAACGCGATGCGTGCATAAAGCGGCGACTCGAGGCGGGCGATGCCCAGGTAGAACATGTTCCAGACATCCACCCCTGCGCCAATCACCACGGCGGACAGGCACGACCACCCGATGGCGTGGCCGATCGACCAGCGCATGCGGACGCATACCGCGTTCCAGAACAGGAAGCACAGCAGGCCGATGAGCAGCGCGATGAGGCCTGCTTCCAGCGCGCCCAGTACGCCGTAATGGAGGGGCAGGTTCATTGTTGACGATGCGCAAGGAGTGCGAAGACGGCAGAACGCATGGGGCGGTTCCAGGTGGTCGGGCCGTGCCCGCCGTGAAAGCGTAACCGATGCGCACGCACGGTTACGGCGCGCGACTGGCAAGATGGAGTCCCTTTCCCTCCGACCGGGCACTCCGATGACGCGTCTATTGCTGGCCGGCGCTACCGGCCTCGTCGGCGACGCCACGCTGCGACTCGCGCTCGCCTCCGACCACGTGCAGCAGGTCGTGGCGCCGACGCGGCGGCCGCTACTTCCGCATCCGAAGCTGTTGAACCCGGTGGTGGACTTCGATGCGCTTCCAGGCGACGCGGACTGGTGGCGGGTGGACGCCGTGGCGTGCGCACTGGGCACGACGATTCGCGATGCGGGTTCGCAGGAAGCGTTCCGGCGTGTGGATCTTGACTATCCGCTGGCGATCGCACGCCAGGCACATGCACACGGGGCGGCCGCCTTCGCATTGGTATCGGCGATGGGCGCGGACACGGGTTCGCGCATCTTCTATTCGCGTACCAAGGGCGAGGTGGAAGAGGCCCTCGGCCGCATCGGCTTCACCTCGCTGACGCTGCTGCGCCCCGGGCTACTGGGTGGCGAACGCAGTCAGCGTCGTGGCGGTGAGCGCCTGGCGCTGCGCGTCATGGGAGCGCTGGATGGGGTGTTGCCCGCGCGTTACCGCATCGTGCCCGCACAGCGCGTCGCCGAGGCACTGCTGCAGGCGGCACTCGATGCACCGCCGGGACGCCATGTCATTCCATCCGAGCGTCTGCTCGCCTGAGGGCGCCGGTCAGGCGCCGGGATCGTCGGCCAAGACCTGCACGCCATCGGCGACGATGCGGTACTCCACCGGCGGCACCGCAGCCCCGGAGGTCTCCTGCGCGGTATGCCGCTGCGCGTCCGGCGACAGTTCCACGCGCGAGAGCACACCATGCACCTGCGCTTTGCCGCGCACGTCCTTCGGCACGTAGAAGTCGTGGTCCCCGAGCAGCACGCGTGCGCCCTGCCCTTCGTCCTCCAGCATCACCCAGCAGCCCTTCTTCTGGCAGACATCGACGACGCGGCCACTGAACACCGTGGGCTGTCCGACATGCGCTACAGGATCGGCCAATGCACTGGCCAACGGTACGACGGGGCCCTGCGGCAGATCAGCGCCGAACTTCTCCCACTGCGGCGCGTCCGACGCCATGGCGGCGCCTGCCCACAACAACGTTCCCGCCATCGCCCAACGACGCATGTGCCTGCCCTCTGCCCGTGTCCGTCGTGATGATACGTCGCGATGGAGGGCTACTGCAGCAGGCCGTGCGGCAGGACCTGCAAGCGAAGCATGCCCGCGACCGCCAGCACCGCTGCCGTAGCGCGCTCCAGTCGTGCGTCGTCCGGGTCGTCGATCACCAGCAGCACCTGCCCCGCATCGATCTGCGCTTCGTAGTCTCGACGGACCTCGCTGGGCACCGCCGATCCCGCGAGCGAGGCGGCCCACATGCCCACGAAGCCGCCGATCGCCACGCACACGGCCACGCCCGCAGGGTGGATGCCGACGGCAGGAATGAGCATGGCAGCGCCGCCCAGCAGCAGGCCCAGTACGGCACCGCCGACCAGCCCCCGCAGCGCGGCCGGCTTGAAATCGGTGGGCGCGGCTTCCTTCTCGCGATCAGGCACTTGCTGGACTTCGATGTCGGAACGGCCCACCAGCGCCGCATGGTCCGGGTGGATGCCGGCGTCCACGGCGCGATGCAGCGCTGTTTCGGCGACCGCGACGGAGGGGGCGCTGAATACGCGACGTTGCTTCATGGCGTTCTCCTGCCCGGCGCGGAACGACCGGGCCCGGATGACACGCTAGGCGCCAGCGCGCACACGTCGGGTGAAGACAGGCGGCGGAGACTGAATGCCCCCGCACGCCATGCGCACTACAGCGCCGGGCGTTCCGGCGCCTGCTTGCGGCCGAGCGCGCGCAGATACAGCTCGTACAACGCGGTGACCTTGGACACGTATTCCTGTGTTTCCGCGTAAGGCGGCACGCCGCCATAGCGCGATACCGTGCCAATGCCCGCGTTGTAGGCGGCCGCGACCAGCGTCAGGTCGCCCTTGTAACGACGCATCAATACGCGCAGGTGGCGCGCGCCGGCGTTGATCGACTCTGCGGAGGAGTAAGGATCCGCGACGCCATATTCCTTCGCCACCTCCGGCATCAGCTGCATCACCCCCATCGCGCCCTTCGGCGACAGCGCCTTCGCATCGAAGTCGCTCTCGGCATGCGCCACGGCGCGCAGCCAGGCGTCGTCGACGCCGGTCTGGCGCGCGGCGGCCTTGAACTCCGACGGGTAGCGGTCCAGGCGCGGCTTGCCCACCTTGCCCAGGCCCGGGTGCGCCGGTTCACCCGGCGGCGTCTGCACGGTGAATTTCAGGTACGGCGTGGAGCCCGGCAGGTTGCGGGTGGAGTAGACCTTCTGGCCGTCCTGCTCGCGCTCGTACAGCGTGCCGCTGAACACGCCCATCGAGCCCCACAGGTTGGGGGCGCTCACGGCGTTGTCGTCGATTTCCTTGGCCGTGCACTTCGACCCGGGCTCCGGCGCCGTGGCCAAGCTGACGGTACCGCCCTGCACGCATCGGTACACCGTACGCGCCGCCGCATCGGTGCTGGCGAAGGCCAACACCGTCAGCAAGAGTCCGGCGGCGGATCGGGAGAACGGCATGGGCGGCGGATTCTAGGGCCGGGAAGCTGAAGGACAGCCTGAATCACGCGCCTCCTGCCGACGACCGGCCAGTCGGATACAGCCCCTGCTGCGCCGCAGCAGCCAAGCGCGTAAAATGCCGGCCCTCACTCACCGCACCCCCTTCGGAGCACGCAATGGGCCTGGATCTGGTCACCGCCGGCAAGAACCCGCCGGACGAAATCAACGTCATCATCGAGATCCCGAAGGATGCCGAGCCGGTGAAATACGAAGTGGACAAGGCCAGCGGCGCGATCTTCGTCGACCGCATCCTTTCCACGCCCATGCGCTACCCCTGCAACTACGGCTACGTCCCGCACACGCTGTGCGGCGACGGCGACCCGGCCGACGTGCTGGTGGTCCTGCCGCTGCCGCTGATCCCCGGCTCGGTCATCCGCTGCCGCCCGGTCGGCGTGCTGCGCATGAGCGACGAAGCCGGCAGCGACGAGAAGCTGCTGGCCGTGCCGGTGGACAAGGTGTTCGCGGGCTACAGCCACATCAGCGACATCGACCAGGTCAGCCCGCACTGGCTGGAGCGCATCGGCCACTTCTTCGAACACTACAAGGACCTGGAAAAGGGCAAGTGGGTCAAGCTGGACGGCTGGGGCAACGCTGCCGAGGCCAAGGCCGTGCTGCTCGATGCGATCGCCCGCCAGGCCGCCCAGCCTGACGACGAGAAGCACAAGTTCTGAGCCTCGGCGCGGAAACGCGCGCGTGGACGGGAAGGCCGCCTTGGGCGGCCTTCTTTTTTGCGGGAATCAGAGGCCAGCGGCGCGCGCCGCGCGATCGATCGTGGCCTTCCACTGCAGCAGGCGTGGCTCGATATCGGCCGCATGCCGCCGCCACTTGTCCGGGTCCGGCTTCGACAGCGTGTAGCGCGACAACGGCAATTGCGCACCGAGTTCGCGATCCCAGGACCACCCCGCGAAGTCGCTGAGACGCACCGCCTCACGCTGCGGATCCTGCAGGAAGCGTCCGTAGTCCACCGCCGCCCAGTCCTCCCGTGGCAACGCCTCCAGGTCGTCCAGCATCACCCGCGTGACCGTCTCCCACTGGCGCGCGACGATGTCGCCCAGACCCTTTCCGCTGAGGGCTTGCCACCCCGGTGTCAGCAGGAAGGACCACGTGGGACCCTCCCAGCCGGGCAGCGTGTACATGCGGAACCGGCCCGACTCCCATCCATCGATCATGCTGCCCCAGACCTGGCGCGGATCGCGGTGCAGGTAGATGAACTTCGCGTCCGGGAACACCGCTTTCAGGAACGGGATGCGCAGTGCGTTCTTCGGCGTCTTCTCCAGCATCCGGACCGACGCTGCACCTTCCGGCACACGACCTTCGCGATCACGCAACGCGCTCTGGAAGCGCGCCTGCAGTTCCTGCACGACGCCCAGCGTGGCGTCGTCTGCTCCCAACTGGTTGGAGTGGTAACCGCGCTGGGCCGGCGCCAGCCCGTTCACACCTTCGATCAGTTGATGGCTCTCATCCCCGATCGTATAGACCTGCGGTGCACCCGCGAGTGTTTCGAACAGCAACGTCGAACCCGATCGCGGTGGACTGACGATGAAGACCGGGCGCTCCAGCTGCGGCGCGGCACGCGGAGACGACGACGCGCGCTTCGGCGCCACGGGTTCCGGTACCGCCACGGCACCGGCATGGACGTCGGGCTGGCCGTGGACGTCGGTCTGCGCGGGTCCGCCTTCGTCGGCCAGCGCCATGTCGAAGACATGGGAGTTCAGGGCATGCCAGAAGCCGACGTCGTTGCGCAGGTCGATCCGGTCGGCGCCGAGCCCGAGCAGTTCGCGCTTGGTCGCGTCGAGCAGCGCGTGATAGCGAGTACGTCCCGCCGCTTCCTGTCCGTAGCACGCCCACAACGCCTGCCATCGGCGCGAGAACCGCAACAGCGCCGCCTGGATGGGAGCGAGCTGCGGGGACGCGACGCATTCACCGAGCAGGAAGACCATGTGTTCGCGCACTTCCCAGGGCGACATCACCGCAGGCGCGTTGACCTGCTCGAAATCGAGCTGCCCCCGCTTGCCGGGCACCGGCGCGTGCAGTCGCGGTCGCCATGCACCGTGGTACGCCTGACCCGGTGCACGACCCTCGGACAACAGGTCCCAGAAACGCTCGCCGCCCACCGTGTCCGCGACCAGGTGGATGCGCTGGGCGTTACCCTCGTTGAGCACGCGGTGCCGGCGCCAGGTATCGAAGATCCAGCATTCGCCCGCACCCATGTTGATTTCCGCATCACCGCACTGGAAACGTACGCCGGGCGTGGTGACGATGGGAATGTGCACGCGCATGCGCTCGCGCCAGTAGTAGTTGATGTCGACATGCGCCTTCACCTCCGCCTGCCCGTTGAGCCGCATCAGCCGTGTGCGCCCCCACGTGGCGCCGATCGTCTCAAGCACCTGGCCCAGGTAGGGGCAGCGCTCGAGCCATGGCGTGGGACGCATCCGGCCTGACAGCGCATCGCTGTCCGGGTCGCCCTCGGTGGTGATCAGCGTCAGGGCGGTGTTGCCGTCATCGCGCGAGGTCCGGCCACGCCAGGCGCTTTCCTCGATCGCCGCGATCTCGCCCATCAGGGCGGTGGCGTCGAACATGACGGGGAGCTGGATGAAGGGGACCTGCAGTTTCATGGCGACTTCCGGCAACGGGCCGGCGCGCGGCCGGCAGGGACCGCGCGATGATACCGGCAGACGCTCAGCCGCGGTCCGTCGGCGCCGGCTTGACGCGCAGGATGGTCAGACCGATCAGGCGCGACACCACCACGGCGATGTACATCACCCCGGCGAACTGCTCCAGCATCACCAGCGCGCGCGCCTGCGGCTGGATCGGTACCACGTCGCTCAGGCCGACCCCCGAGAGCAGGCTGAAACTGAGGAAAAGCAGTTCCATCCAGCTGCGCGCCGACGTGGGATCGACGGCAGCCGTAAAACTGCCCGGGTACCACTGCTGGCAGACCGAGAAGGCGAACGCGAAGGCCCATGCCAACAGCGTGAACGTGGCGCCGGCGGCGAAGAGCTCGTCGCTGGTGACCGAGTGGTCCTGCAGCATGTAGGCGATCAGGCTGCCCGCCGTGTAGAAGTACAGGGCGCTTTCCAGCAGGTGCGCGTAGATGCCGAGCGCAGGCTGATGGAAGAGCGCAGACGAAACCGACAGCAGCACCGAGGGTATCGCCAGCGACCAGGCCAGCCAGTTGACCGCTGCGCTGCGGTTGACCACCCACAGCGCCAGCGCGAGCACGAGGATGCCGAAGGCGCCGAACAGCGCGCGACCCGCCTGCGTGTCTTCCATCACCGGGTACAGCAGGATGCCGGCCAACTGGACGATCAGCAGGAATGCGCACGGATGCCGCCGTGCCCTCACCAGCCAGCGGAGCCAGCTCCAGGGTGTCGTCACGCGGCGCGCCTCATTGGGAGTGATGGACCAGCGCGTAGTAGATCACGTAGATCCACGACAGTACGCCGTGGATGATGGCCCACAACAACGATTGGTTGGCGCTCCACGAAATGGTGATGGCCAGTGCCGTGCCGAAGCCGATGCCCGCTTTCGCGATGCCGGTGCCATTGCCCTTCATTTCGCCGCCGCAGGCGTACCGGAACCGGCGCGGTACGGATAACGCAGGTAGATCTCGGCGATAGCGGCATCGATCTTCGCCCCGCGCTCCTCCGGCTTGGTGCGCCCGACGCGACCGACGGCCACGCCGGTCCAGACCAGGCGGTTCTGCTTCGCATCCACCAGGTCCACGTTCAACGTGCCTTCGGTGTACTGGTAGACATCGGTGCGGTCGCGCCAGTAGGGCACCGACACGTACCGACGCGCGCGATAACTGTAGTAGTAGTCGTAGTCGACCTCGGGAACACTGACGACGCCGGTCTTTTCCTGCATATACGCGTTGAGGTTCACCCACAGGTCGGGTGAGGTTTCGTCGTACACGTAGCCACGCGATTCCATCTGCGCGCGCGCTGCGTCTTTTGTGCGCCCGCTGGTCAGCGTGGCGTAACCCTGGCTCTCGATCGCCAGCGGGGTGTAGAACGCGAACGTGCGGTACTGCGCGAAGTTGGCGGACGGGTCCACGTCGCTGGTGACGCGCGGGCCGGTGGCACAGGCGGCCAACAGCAGGACGGCGGCGGCGGCCATCCAGCGGCCGGCATTGCGGGCGAAACAGGCCATGATCGTGCTCCTGTCGGGGACGCCGCCATGATGGTCGGCGTCCCGTGAACGTTACGGCAGCAGGTCAGGAACGGATGCGGCCGCCCCTGCCCGGTCAGCCCTGACGATACACCTGCGCGCCCTGGGCCAGGAACTCGGCCGACTTCTCCGCCATCCCCGCTTCCAGCGCCGCCTGCTCTTCCACGCCATGCTCGGCCGCGTAGTCGCGCACGTCCTGAGTGATCTTCATCGAACAGAAATGCGGACCGCACATGGAACAGAAATGCGCCAGCTTGTGCGCGTCCTTGGGCAGCGTCTCGTCGTGGAACTCCTTCGCCTTCTCCGGATCCAGGCCCAGGTGGAACTGGTCCTCCCAGCGGAACTCGAAGCGCGCCTTGCTCAGCGCGTTGTCGCGCACCTGCGCACCCGGGTGGCCCTTCGCCAGATCGGCCGCATGGGCGGCGATCTTGTACGCCATGATGCCGTCGCGCACGTCCTGCCGGTTGGGCAGGCCCAGGTGCTCTTTCGGCGTCACGTAGCAGAGCATCGCGGTACCGAACCAGCCGATCATCGCCGCGCCGATCGCGCTGGTGATGTGGTCATAGCCCGGCGCGATGTCGGTGGTCAACGGCCCCAGCGTGTAGAACGGCGCCTCGCCGCACTCGCGCAGCTGCTTGTCCATGTTCTCCTTGATCAGCTGCATCGGCACGTGGCCGGGGCCTTCGATCATGCACTGCACGTCGTGCTTCCACGCGATCTTGGTCAGTTCGCCCAGCGCTTCCAGCTCGCCGAACTGCGCGGCGTCGTTGGCGTCGGCGATACAGCCCGGACGCAGGCCATCACCCAGCGAGAAGGCCACGTCGTAGGCCTTCATAATCTCGCAGATGTCCTCGAAATGCGTGTAGAGGAAGTTTTCCTTGTGGTGCGCCAGGCACCACTTGGCCATGATCGATCCGCCGCGCGAAACAATGCCGGTGACGCGCTTCGCCGTCAGCGGCACGTGGCGCAGCAGCACACCCGCGTGGATGGTGAAGTAGTCCACGCCCTGCTCGGCCTGTTCGATCAGCGTGTCGCGGAAGATCTCCCAGGTCAGCGCCTCGGCACGGCCGTCGACCTTCTCCAGCGCCTGGTAGATCGGCACGGTGCCGATCGGCACCGGCGAGTTGCGGATGATCCACTCGCGCGTCTCGTGGATGTGCTTGCCGGTGGACAGGTCCATCACCGTGTCGCCGCCCCAACGGATCGACCACACCAGCTTCTCCACTTCCTCGGCGATGCCGGAGGAGACGGCGCTGTTGCCGATGTTGGCGTTGATCTTGGTCAGGAAGTTGCGGCCGATGATCATCGGCTCGCTTTCCGGGTGGTTGATGTTGTTCGGCAGGATGGCACGGCCGCGCGCGATCTCGTCGCGCACGAATTCCGGCGTGATGAACGTCTGGATGCTGGCGCCGAAAGATTCGCCCGGGTGCTGCTTCAGCAGCATCGCATCGCGCACGGCATCGAGCCGCTGGTTCTCGCGGATGGCGACGTATTCCATCTCCGGCGTGATGATGCCGCGCCTGGCGTAATGCATCTGGCTGACATTGGCGCCCGCCTTCGCACGGCGCGGCAGGATGCGGCCGGGGAAGCGCACGCTGTCCAGCTTCGCATTGGTTTCGCGCGAACGGCCGAACTCCGAGCTGAGCGCCGGCAACTGCTCCGTGTCCCCACGTTCCTCGATCCACTTCGCGCGCAGCGCGGGCAGGCCGGCAGCCAGGTCGATGGTCGCCGCAGGATCGGTATACGGACCGGACGTGTCGTAGACGGTGACCGGCGAATTGTCTTCGCCGCCGAAAATGGTGGGCGTCTGCGTCAGGCCGATCTCGCGCATGGGCACCTGCAGGTCGGCCCGCGAACCCTGCACGAATATCTTCCGCGACCCCGGGATGGGGCGCGTCACCGACTCGGAGAGTTGTCCGGTCTGTTGCAGCAGATCGGTAGCGGGCTTGGGAATGGCATTCATCAGCGTTCGTCCTTTTTGAATCCCCGCACATGGATGTGCGGGCTCTTGCGAGGGATTCGCATAATGCGATGCGAGGGGTCGCATCACGGACGAAGCGGCGGCGCATGGAGGGGCGGATTGCGGGCCCGCGACGGGCAACACGGCAATACGGCGCATCCTGCGAAGCTTCCCTACGCCGGTCTCAACCGGATCAGGTTCGAAGGGTCTGTCTCAATCACCGGTCCCGCTGGCGATACCCCCGCTTCGGCGCGAATTAGACCACAACCGCGCCGCAGCGCGTATTCAGTCCAGCAGAGCGGGCGTCAGCAGTGCCGCTGGTGCAGGAATGAACACCGTCGCATCGCCGAACTCCGGCCAGCCCGCGCGCAGGCCGGCCATCACGGCGGGCGCTTCGTCGTGCGCTTCTAGCAGCCAGGCCGTGAACTGTTGGCAGGGCACGTCGGCGGCGGGATGGCAGAGCAGTGGACCGGGCGGGATGGGATCGGATCGCCAGAGTTCGACCAGTCCGGTCGGTCGGGCAGCGTCATGGACATCGGCGGCGAGCGCGGCCACGTCGGCTCGACCGCTGGCCACGGCATCGAGGGCCGCAGCATGCGAACCGGCGTAAGCAAGATGCGCGAAGGCCGTTCCCGGCTCAAGGCCACGGCGACGCAGTTCGCGCACCGGCACGAAGCCACCGGAAGCCGAATCCCGGCCCACCAGCACCAGACGCAGGCGCTCCGCCTGTCGCTCCAGTTCGCCCGGCGCCTCCAGGCCTGCGCGCGCGACCAGCACCGCGCGATAACGGTCCGCCTGCAACGTGGGCACCTGCGGCACGGGCAGTGTCGTCAGTGGCTCGCTGGCGCGGCGCGCCTGCAGGTAGCCATGCAGGTTGGGTACGGCAACGTCGACCTCGCCGCGTCGCAATGCTTCGACCAGCGCGGTAGGCGAGTCGAACAGGCGGATCTGCACAGAATGCCGCGCGCGCATTCCCAGATAATCGGCGAGCGGCTGGATGGCTGCGGCACGGTCGCGTTGCGGATAGGCGTAGGTGGCGACCACCCACGGACGCGGCACCGCCTCTTCAGCCCGCGTAGGCAGCATGGACAGCAGCGACAGGATGAAGCCGACGAAGAAGCGGGTCATTCCGCTATCAGACACCATCCAGCAACTGCTTGTCGCGTACCGCACCCTTGTCGGCACTGGTCGCGAGCAAGGCGTAGGCCTTCAATGCCGTGCTGACCTTGCGCGTACGCGGCTGTGCGGGCTTCCAGCCCTGGGCATCCTGCGTGGTGCGGCGTGCGGCGAGTTCATCGTCGGAGACGAGCAGGTCGATCGCGCGTTGCGGGATGTCGATGCGGATGCGGTCGCCATCGCGCACCAGGCCGATCGCACCGCCCGCCGCGGCTTCCGGCGACGCGTGCCCGATCGACAGGCCGGAGGTGCCGCCGGAGAAACGGCCATCGGTCAGCAGCGCGCACTGCTTGCCGAGGCCTTTCGACTTCAGGTAACTGGTCGGGTACAGCATCTCCTGCATCCCCGGTCCGCCCTTCGGACCTTCGTAGCGGATCACCACCACGTCGCCCGCCTTCACCGCGTCACCGAGGATGCCGGCCACCGCCGCATCCTGGCTTTCGAACACGCGCGCGGTGCCTTCGAAGACGTGGATCGATTCGTCCACCCCGGCCGTCTTCACCACGCAGCCATTGACCGCGATGTTGCCGTACAGCACGGCGAGCCCGCCTTCCTGCGAGAACGCATGTTCGACGCTGCGGATGCAGCCTTCCGCGCGGTCGGTGTCCAGCGACGGCCAGCGCGTGGCCTGGCTGAAGGCGACCTGGGTGGGGATGCCCGCCGGCCCGGCCTTGTAGAACGTTGCGACAGCTTCGTCGTCATTGGTCGTGACATCCCACTTTGCGATCGCGTCGCCCAGCGACTTCGCATGGACGGTGGGTACTCCGGTGTGCAGCAAGCCGCCACGGGCGAGTTCGCCGAGGATCGCCATGATGCCGCCAGCGCGGTGCACGTCCTCGATGTGGTACCTCTGCGTATTGGGCGCGACCTTGCACAGCTGCGGCACGCGTCGCGACAGGCGGTCGATGTCGCGCATGTCGAACGGCACCTCGCCTTCCTGCGCGGCGGCGAGCAGGTGCAGGATGGTGTTGGTGGAACCGCCCATCGCAATGTCCAGCGTCATCGCGTTCTCGAACGCTTCGAACGTAGCGATGCCGCGCGGCAAGGCGGTCGCGTCTTCGCCGCCGTACCAGCGATGGCACAGTTCCACGGCAGTCACGCCGGCGCGCTTGAACAGCTGTTCGCGGTCGGCATGCGTGGCCACCACCGTGCCGTTGCCCGGCAGGGCCAGGCCGAGCGCCTCGGTCAGGCAGTTCATCGAGTTGGCGGTGAACATGCCGCTGCACGACCCGCACGTCGGACAGGCGCTGCGCTCGACGACGGCGACTTCCTCGTCGGACACGTTCGGGTCGGCCGCCATCACCATCGCATCGACCAGATCGAGCTTCTGTTCGGGCTTGCCGTCGGCCAACCGTGTCTTGCCGGCTTCCATCGGCCCACCCGATACGAACACCGTCGGGATGTTCAAGCGCATGGCGGCCATCAGCATGCCGGGCGTTATCTTGTCGCAATTGGAGATGCACACCAGCGCATCGGCGCAGTGCGCATTGACCATGTACTCGACCGAGTCCGCGATGATCTCGCGCGACGGCAGCGAATACAGCATGCCGTCGTGGCCCATGGCGATGCCGTCATCGACCGCGATGGTGTCGAACTCCTTCGCCACGCCGCCGACGCGCTCGATCTCGCGCGCGACCAGTTGACCGAGATCCTTGAGGTGCACGTGGCCGGGCACGAACTGGGTGAACGAGTTGGCGATGGCCACGATGGGCTTGTGGAAGTCCTCGTCCTTCATGCCGGTGGCGCGCCACAGCGCGCGGGCACCGGCCATGTTGCGGCCGTGGGTGGAGGTCTTGGAACGGTACTCGGGCATGAAAACCAGCGGTGCGGCGATGACGTGGGAAGCCTTGATTCTGCTGGCTTTCCACGGTTTCAGTTGCAACCATATCGACTGAAATCATCCAATCGTCGAAAACTGCCGCCAATCGCTTGACACACTTCCGAGCGGCATGTTTCTCTTGCCGCATGTTGCAGCGCCACACGCCTACGAGGAACGACCTGACCGCACCCGTTGCGGCCTCGCTCCTCGTACTCGTCCTTATTACCTCGCCCACAACTGCGGGACGAACAGGCGTGTAAGCAGCAAGCAACGCCAGATTCGCAAAACCCCGCACTGAGAAGTGCGGGGTTTTTTGTTTAAGAGCCTTTCCTTTCCACTCAACCCTCAGGAATTCCGCGCCATGACCACCGCCAACGCTCTCCCGCAACCCAAGATCACTGTCGTCGGCTACGGCAGCCAGGGCCGCGCGCATGCGCTGAACCTGCGCGACTCCGGCTTCGACGTCATTGTCGGCCTGCGTCCGGGCGGACCGACCGAAGCGAAGGCCGAGGCCGATGGTTTCGTGGTCAAGGCACCCGCCGACGCGGTGAAGGACGCGGACCTGGTCGCGGTGCTGACCCCTGACATGGTGCAGAAGAAGCTCTACAACGACGTGCTGGCGCCGAACATGAAGCAGGGCGCCGTGCTGCTGTTCGCGCACGGCCTCAACGTGCACTTCGGCATGATCGAACCGCGCGCCGACCTGGACGTGGTGCTGGTCGCGCCGAAGGGCCCGGGCGCGCTGGTGCGCCGCGAGTACGAGATCGGCCGCGGCGTGCCCTGCATCTACGCCGTCCACCAGGACAAGAGCGGCAAGGCCGAGCAGTTCGCGCTGGCTTACGCCGGTGGCCTGGGCGGCGCGCGCGCCAACATCATCAAGACCACGTTCAAGGAAGAGACCGAGACCGACCTGTTCGGCGAGCAGGCGGTGCTGTGCGGCGGTGCGTCGTCGCTGGTGCAGGCCGGCTTCGAGACGCTGGTGGAAGCCGGCTACCAGCCGGAGATCGCCTACTACGAAGTGCTGCACGAACTGAAGCTGATCGTCGACCTGTTCTACGAAGGCGGCATCACCCGCATGCTGGAATTCATTTCCGAGACCGCGCAGTACGGCGACTTCGTCAGCGGCCCGCGCGTCATCGACGCCTCGGTGAAAGCGCGCATGAAGGACGTGCTGACCGACATCCAGAACGGCACCTTCACGCGCAACTGGCAGGCCGAGTACGACGCGGGCCTGCCGAACTACAAGAAGTTCCAGCAGGCCGACAAGGACCACCCGATCGAGAAGGTCGGCAAGGAGCTGCGCGCGAAGATGGTGTGGCTGCAGGCCAACGCCGCGCAACCCGATACAGACGAGCAGGCCGCCGCATGAACGCCGCCGCGGCCACTGCCCCACGCAATGGCGCCCGCTGGCTGGCCCACGCCCTGGAAGCCGAGGGCGTGGACACGCTGTTCGGCTACCCCGGCGGCACCATCATGCCGTTCTACGACGCACTGGTGGATTCCAACCTGAAGCACATCCTGGTGCGCCATGAGCAGGGCGCCGCGTTGGCGGCGAACGGCTATGCGCGCGCCAGCGGCAAGGTCGGCGTGTGCGTGGCCACCTCCGGCCCCGGCGCGTCAAACCTGGTCACCGGCATCGCCGACGCGATGCTGGATTCGGTGCCGATGGTCTGCCTGACCGGCCAGGTCGCCACCACGCTGATGGGCACCGACGCGTTCCAGGAACTGGACGTGTTCGGCCTGACCCTGCCGATCGTGAAGCACAGCTTCGTCGCCCGCCGCGTGGATGACCTGCCGACCATGGTGCGCGAAGCCTTCCGCATCGCGCGCGAAGGTCGTCCCGGCCCGGTGCTGATCGACCTGCCGAAGGACGTGCAGATGTCCGACGCCTCGCACCTGCCCGACCATGTGCCAGCCAGCGTCGATCCGCTGCCGGCACCGGACGACGCGAGGCTGGCCGATGCGCTGGCCGCCATCGCCGGCGCCGAGAAGCCATTGATCTACGGCGGCGGCGGCATCGGCATCGCCGACGCGGTCGATGCGTTCCGCCAGTTCGTCGATGCCACGAAGATCCCGACCGTGCTGACCCTGCGCGGCCTGGGCGCCCTGCCCGCGAACCACCCGCATTACCTGGGCATGCTGGGCATGCACGGCACGCGCGCGGCCAACATGGCCACGCAGGAGTGCGACCTGCTGATCGTGGTCGGGGCGCGCTTCGACGACCGCGCCACCGGCAAGCTGGCCGAGTTCGCGCCGTTCGCCCGCGTGCTGCACGTGGATGCCGATGCCTACGAGATCGGCAAGCTGCGTACCGCCGATATCGCGGTCCCCGGCGATGTCGCCACCAGCCTCAAGGCGCTGACGGCGGCGCGCAGCACCTGCGACGAATGGCGCAAGCACTGCCTGGGCAACCGCGAGCGCTTCGGCTTCCGTTACGACGCGCCCGGCACCGACATCTATGCGCCCGGCCTGCTGAAGCGGCTGAGCGAAGTGGCGCCGCCGGACGCGATCGTCGCGTGCGACGTGGGCCAGCACCAGATGTGGGTGGCGCAGCACTGCAAGTTCAACCACCCACGGAACCACCTGACCAGCGGCGCGCTGGGCACGATGGGCTTCGGCCTGCCGGCCGCGATGGGTGCGCAGTTCGCCTGTCCCGATCGCACCGTCATCCTGGTCAACGGCGATGGCGGCTTCATGATGAACGTGCAGGAACTGACCACCATCGCCCGCTGCAAGCTGCCGGTGAAGATCGTGCTGATCGACAACAGCGCGCTGGGCATGGTGCGGCAGTGGCAGGAGCTGTTCTTCGCCGAGCGCTACAGCGAGATCGACCTGTCCGACAATCCGGACTTCGCCGCGCTGGCACGCGTGTTCGGCATTCCCGCGCACCACATCAGCCAGCGCGATGAAGTCGAAGGCGCGCTGGCCGACCTGCTGGCCACGCCGGGTCCGGCGCTGCTGCACGTCACCATCGACATCAAGGCCAACGTCTGGCCGCTGGTACCGCCCAACCACGCCAACAGCTCGATGCTGGATGCCAATCCGGCCAAGCAATCCGCCGAGCCTGCCGTCACGGCCGACGGCCCGGAGAAGAAGAATGCGTTACCGGCTTGAACTCAAGCTCAAACCCGCCGAAGGCGCCTTGGTGCGCGTGCTGGGCATGATCGAGCGCCGTGGCTTTCCGCCCCATGCGGTCCATGCCACCCACGACAGCGAAGGCTACTGGGCGCTGGCGCTGGTGATCGACAGTACCCGCGCACCGGAAACCCTGCGCCAGCAACTGCTGAAGATCTACGACGTGGAAGAGTTGTCCTTCAGTACCGTGCAGGAACTGAGTCTGGATCGTCGCCAGGAACGCGCCGCATGAAGGCCACACCCGCCAACGCGGACGTCGTGGTCCGGAGGCGTCTTCTTCGACATCAGCCGCACCCGTGCCGCGATGCCTGATGCCGGCCGCGCCACCGCCAGCACCGACCCCGACGTAGGCGACGTCGTCGTCACCGTGGCCGACGTGCTGGCGGCGCAGGCGCGGCTGCGTCGTTACCTGCCGCCGACGCCGATGCACCACGCCGAACGCTTCGGCGTGATGCTGAAACTGGAAAATCTGCAGCGCACCGGGTCGTACAAGGTCCGCGGTGCGCTGAATGCGCTGCTGGCGGCACGCGAGCGCGGCGACCACCGTCCGGTCATCGCCGCGTCGGCAGGCAATCATGCGCAGGGCCTGGCCTGGGCCGCGTACCGCCTGGGCGTGCAGGCGATCACCGTGATGCCGCACGGTGCGCCGGAAACCAAGATCGCCGGTGTCGCCCATTGGGGTGCGACCGTGCGCCAGCACGGCAACAGCTACGACGAAGCCTTCGCCTTCGCGAAGGAACTGGCCGAACAGAACGGCTACCGCTTCCTGTCGGCGTTCGACGATCCGGACGTGATCGCCGGCCAGGGCACCGTCGGCATCGAGATCGCACCGCATGCGCCGGACGTGGTGATCGTCCCGATCGGCGGCGGCGGCCTGGCCTCCGGCGTCGCACTGGCGCTGAAGTCGCAGGGCGTGCGCGTGGTCGGCGCACAGGTCGAAGGCGTGGATTCGATGATCCGCGCCCTGAAGGGTGACACCTCGCCCAAGGACCCTGTCGCCTCGCTGGCCGATGGCGTGCGCGTCAAAGTGCCCGGCTTCATCACCCGTCGCCTGTGTGCGCAGTTGCTGGACGATGTGGTGACCGTGCGCGAAGCCGAACTGCGCGAGACGCTGGTGCGGCTGGCGCTGGAAGAACACCTGATCGCCGAGGGCGCGGGCGCACTCGCGCTGGCGGCAGGCCGTCGCGTCGCCGGCAAGCGCAAGTGCGCCGTGGTGTCCGGCGGTAACATCGACGCCACCGTGCTGGCGCAGCTGCTGTCCGACGTGCGCCCGCGTCCGCCGCGCAAACCGCGCCGCCGCACCGTGGAGAGCGATGCGTCGCTTGCCGGCGGTCGCGCCGCATCGCGCGCGGCCAACCCGAAATCCCCCGCCAAGACGGGTGTGCGCCGCACCCCGGGCGTCGCCCTGCAAACAGAAGTACACGAGGAATCCATCTGGTGAATACGCCAACCCCTTCCACTCCCGCGCAGATCCGAATTTTCGACACCACGCTGCGCGATGGCGAACAGTCCCCCGGCTGCAGCATGACGCCGCAGCAGAAGGTGGTGATGGCCCGCGGCCTGGCCGAGCTGGGCGTGGACATCATCGAAACCGGCTTTCCGGCAAGCTCGCAATCCGACCGTGAAGCGCACGCACTGATCGCGCGCGAACTCCGCGAGACCACGCTGGCGGTGCTGTCGCGCTGCCTGCCCGGCGACATCGAGACCTCGCTGCGCACCCTCTCGGCCTCCGCGAAGCCGCGCCTGCACCTGTTCCTGTCGACCAGCCCGCTGCACCGCGAGCACAAGCTGCGCATGAGCCGCGAGCAAGTGCTGCAGTCCATCGACACGCACGTACGCCTGGCGCGCGGCCACGTCGATGAGATCGAGTTCTCGGCCGAGGACGCGACCCGCACCGAAGAAGACTTCCTGCACGAAGCGATCGCCGCCGCGATTTCCGCCGGTGCCACCACCATCAATCTGCCGGATACGGTGGGGTTCACCACGCCGGAAGAGATCCGCGGCATGTTCGAGCGCGCGATCGCCCGCGTGCCGGGGGCCGACAAGGTGGTCTTCAGCGCGCATTGCCACAACGACCTGGGCCTGGCCGTGGCCAACTCGCTGGCCGCCATCGAAGGCGGTGCGCGACAGGTGGAAGGCTCCATCAACGGCATCGGTGAGCGCGCGGGCAACTGCGCCATCGAAGAACTGGTGATGGCGCTGAAAGTCCGCAATGCGTTCTACAACCTGGATACACGCATCGACACGTGCCGCATCGTGCCGACCTCGCAGCTGCTGTCGCGCCTGGTCGGCATGCCGGTCCAGCGCAACAAGGCCATCGTGGGCGCCAACGCCTTCGCGCATGAGTCGGGCATCCACCAGCACGGCATGCTGCGCCACCGCGGCACCTACGAGATCATGCAGCCCCAGGACGTGGGCTGGCCGTCGTCGCAGATGGTGCTGGGTCGCCACAGCGGCCGTGCGGCGGTCGAACAGCGCCTGCGCGCGCTGGGTTACTGGCTGGAAGAGGACGAGCTGAAGCTGGTGTTCGAACAGTTCAAGGCGCTGTGCGAGAAGCAGCGCGTCGTCGGCGATGCCGACCTGCAGGCGCTGATGCAGGACGCGGCGGTAAGCGATGGCTACCGGCTGTCATCGATGACGATCAGCGATGTCGGCAGCCGCGCCAACGCGCTGGTCGAACTGTCGGACCCGGACGGCAACCGCATCGCCGAAACCGCACAGGGCAATGGCCCGGTCGATGCGTTGTTCAGCGCGCTGGCCACCGCGACCGGCGTACAGCTGCAACTGGAGAGCTACCAGGTGCACAGCGTCGGCATCGGCGCCGATGCGCGCGGCGAAGCCAGCCTGTCGGTGCGCTGCGACGGCGAAGAGTACGAAGGCACCGGCACCAGCAAGGACATCATCGAGGCCAGCGCGCTGGCCTGGCTCGACGTGGCCAACCGGCTGCTGCGCCAGCGCCGCATAGAGAAGCAGGAAGCAGCGGCCGCCTAGGGAGTTTGAACCGTCATTCCGGCGAAAGCCGGAATCCATTGTGCTCTTTGCTTCTTGCTCAGCGAGTCAGGCAACAGCAACCTGGATCCCGGCTTTCGCCGGGATGACGACGAGAGAGTGAGGCGTCGCATTGATCGATACATCACCATGAACCACCGGAACCCCCGCATGACCGCACCACGCACCCTGTTCGACAAACTGTGGGAGGCCCATGTCGTCGTCCCCGAGACCGACGCCGCGCCCGCCGTGCTGTACATCGACCTGCACCTGATCCACGAGGTCACGTCGCCGCAGGCCTTCACCGAGCTCAAGGCGCGCGGCCTGTCGCCGCGCCGTCCGGATCGCACCAAGGCGACGATGGACCACTCCACGCCAACCCTGCCGGCTGATCCGGACGGGAAGCTGCCGTACTACACGCAGGCCGCCGAGACGCAGGTCGACACGCTGGCGCGCAACTGCGCCGAGCACGGCATCGAGCTGTTCGACATGGCCTCGCCGAACCGCGGCATCGTCCACGTCATCGCGCCGGAGCAGGGCTTCACCCTGCCCGGCATGACCATCGTCTGCGGCGACAGCCACACCAGCACGCATGGCGCCTTCGGTTCGCTGGCGTTCGGTATCGGCACCAGTGAAGTGGGCCACGTGCTGGCCACGCAGTGCCTGCTGCAGCGCAAGCCCAAGACCATGGCCATCACCGTGGACGGCGCGCTTGCACCGGGCGTCGGCGCGAAGGACATCGTGCTGCACGTGATCGGCGTGATCGGCGTCAACGGCGGCACCGGCCATGTCATCGAGTTCCGTGGCAGCGCCATCGAGGCGCTGGACATGGAGCAGCGCATGACCCTGTGCAACATGTCGATCGAAGCCGGCGCCCGCGCCGGCATGGTGGCGCCGGACCAGACCACGTTCGACTGGGTCGCGCGCACACCGCGTGGTCCGAAGGGAGATGCGTTCGACACGGCCGTGGCGTACTGGACCACGCTGCGCAGCGAGGACGGCGCCACGTTCGATGCCGAGGTGCGCATCGACGCCGCCGACATCCGCCCGACGCTGACCTGGGGTACGCATCCGGGCACCGCCATCGCGGTGGATGCGTTGATTCCGGCGCCGGCGGATGCGGCCGCGCAGAAAGGCCTGGACTACATGCACCTGAGTGCAGGCCACACGCTGGAAGGCACCCCTGTCGACGTGGTGTTCGTCGGTTCCTGCACCAACGGTCGCCTGCGCGACATGCGCGAGGTCGCGCAGGTGCTGCGCGGCCGCAAGGTCGCCGATGGCGTGCGCATGCTGGTCGTGCCGGGCTCGGAGATCGTCAAGCGCGAGGCCGAAGCCGAGGGCATCGACCAGGTCGTGCGCGACGCCGGTGCCGAATGGCGCGAGCCGGGCTGCTCGATGTGCATCGCCATGAACGGCGACCTGGTGGCACCGGGGCAGCTGGCGGTCAGCACCAGCAACCGCAATTTCGAAGGCCGCCAGGGCCCAGGCGCGCGCACGCTGCTGGCGTCGCCGCTGACGGCCGCATGGGCTGCGGTCAACGGACGCGTCAGCGATCCCCGCGATCTGTTCGGCGCGCACAAGGAGGTGGCGTGATGGCTGGCTTCAACGAAGTGCGCTCGAAGAGCGTGGTGCTAGCGCAGACCAACATCGACACCGACCAGATCATCCCCGCTCGTTTCCTGTCGACGACCGAACGCGCCGGCTTGGGCAAGAATGCCTTCAACGACTGGCGCTGGCAGGCGGATGGTTCGCCGAACCCGGCGTTCCCGTTCAACCAGCCGGAGAACATCGGGCGCAGCATCCTGCTGGCGGGCCGCAACTTCGGCTGCGGTTCGTCGCGCGAACATGCGCCCTGGGCGCTGACCGACCTCGGCCTGCGCGCCATCGTCAGCAGCGAGATCGCCGACATCTTCCGCAACAACAGCCTGAAGAACGGCCTAGTACCGGTCGTGCTGCCGGAGGAGATCGTGCAGTCGCTGATGCAGCGGCCGGACGATGAGCTGGTGGTCGACATCGCGAGCAAGGCGCTGCGCGCACCCGACGGCTCGATCTTCACGTTCCCGCTGGATGCCTTCGCGCAGACCTGCCTGCTGGAAGGCGTGGACGAACTGGGCTACCTGCTGGCCCGCCACCCCGACATCGAACACTACGAGGCCACCCGCCATGCACGCTGACATCGCTCTCCTGCCGGGTGACGGCATCGGCCCGGAAGTCACCGCCGCCGCCGTCACCGTGCTGCGCGCACTGGCGCGCCGCCACGGCCACACCTTCGACTTCCACGAGTACGACATCGGCGGCATCGCCATCGACAAGCACGGCGAGCCGCTGCCGCAGGCGACGCTGCAGGGCTGCCAGCAGGCGAATGCCGTGCTGCTGGGCGCCGTGGGCGGCCCGAAGTGGTCGGACCCGAACGCGAAGGTGCGCCCCGAGCAGGGCCTGCTGGCGCTGCGCAAGGGCCTGGGCCTGTTCGCCAACCTGCGCCCGGTGCGCCCGCATCCGGCCGCGCTGAACGCCTCGCCCATCAAGCCGCACCTGCTCACTGGCGTGGACATCGTGGTGGTGCGCGAACTGACCGGCGGCATCTATTTCGGCGAGAAGACGCGCGATGCACGCGGCGCCAGCGACCTGTGCAGCTACAGCGTGACCGAGATCGAGCGCGTGGTGCGCAGTGCGTTCAAGCTGGCACGCCAGCGCCGCAGCCAGCTGGTATCGGTGGACAAGGCCAACGTGCTGGAAACCTCGCGCCTGTGGCGCGACGTGGCCACGCGGATCGGCCGGGAGGAATTCCCGGACGTGAAGCTGGAGCACCAGCTGGTCGACTCGATGGCGATGCACCTGCTCGCGAAGCCGCGCGAGTACGACGTGATCGTCACCGAGAACATGTTCGGCGACATCCTGACCGACGAGGCTTCGATGCTGGCGGGTTCGCTGGGCCTGCTGCCCTCGGCGTCGCTGGGCGACGGCAAGGTCGGCCTGTACGAACCGATCCACGGGTCTGCGCCCGACATCGCCGGCAAGGGCATCGCCAATCCCTACGCCACCATTCTCAGCTGCGCTCTGCTGCTGCGCCATTCGCTGGGCCTGCACGAGGAAGCCGACTGCATCGAGCGCGCGGTCGACGGCGCGCTCAACGCGCAGGTGTTCACCAACGATCTGGCCACCGGCGGCCGCGGCGTGTCCACGCAGGTGGCGACGCAGGCCGTGCTCGAGCAGATGCAGGCGCAGTGCTACGTGGCGGAACTGCGCGACTGAGGCGCGTGACCTGATCGCGGCATCCCCTGCGTTGAAGAATACGCAGGGGATGCACGCACAGGACAGGCACGATGCCCACGACGCAGATCGAGAAGTACCACGTCATCTATTCCGCCAACACGTTCCGCCGCCGCATCGGCCTGATGGCCGGTGGCGCCTACGTCGGCCAGCTGGTGTTCCATGCCAACGGCGCGGCCCTGCCTGCCGACGGCCTCAATGGCACGCAGCCGCAGTTGAACTACCACCTGGACGATTTCCAGAACTGCATCGACCTGCTTCGCAACGAGAAGCCGGTCTACCTGCTCTACAACGGCAGCGGCGGCGGCTTCGAGAACGCGCTGGTGACCGATCCGGAAACCGTCGGCGAGGGAGAAGCGGGCGGGCTGCGCTTCGTCGGTCGCTGATCAGCCCGACACCAGCCGATTGCGCCCCTGCTGTTTCGCGCGGTACAGGCGCTCGTCGGCGATGCGCAGCAGGTCGCGCAGGTCCTGGCCGGCCTCCAGCTCCGCCACGCCGATGCTGACCGTGCACCGCAGCGTGTCGCCGTCGGGCGTATCGATACTGGCCTGGGCGATGCCCTCGCGCAGCGCCTCCAATCGCGCGCGTGACGTGGACCAGGGCAATTGCTGGCAGACCAGGAATTCCTCACCCCCGTAGCGCGAGATCAGCACGCCTTCGTGGCCACCGGCCAACTGCTCGGCCAGCGCCGCCACCTGCGACAGCACATCGTCGCCGAAGGCGTGGCCGTAGCGGTCGTTGACCGCCTTGAAGTGGTCGATGTCCAGCAATGCGACGCAAAGTGGGCGTCCCTCGCGGCGACTGACGTCCAGCGCGTCCGCCAGGAACGCGTCGCCGGCGCGGCGGTTCGCGAGCCGCGTCAGCGGATCGTGGCGCGCCTGGTAGGCCAGTTGTTCCAGCAGGTGCGCGTGTGCCTCGCCCGCCCGTTCCAGTTGCAGGTTCTTGTCGCTCAACTCCGACGTGCGCGCGTCGACCAGCGCTTCCAACCGGCGCTGGCGATGACGGTGACGGCGCATCGCCAGCAACAGCAGACCCCAGCCCAGCACGCCCAGCAGCAGGACATACGCCACCATCGCCCAGGGCCGCAGCCACCACGGCGACGCCTTGTGCAGTTCGATGGCCTGCACCACCACGTCGTCGTGCTTGGTCCAGTCCGCCGGTGCGTTCATCACCTGGACCTCGAAGCGGAGTGTTCCCGCCGGCAGGTTGGTGTACACGGCATCGTGTGCGATGCCGTTGTCGGTCTCGATCCAGTCGCGATCGAACCCCACCATCCGGTAGCGGTAGCGCAGACGCTCCGGCGCCCGCTGGTTCAGGCCGGTGAAACGGATCACGACACGCCGCGTGTCCGCGGCAAGCGCGTGCCGCGACGATGGCGGCAGCACACGACCATCGGCTTCCACTGCCTCGATCACCAGCGTGATGCCTTGGGTGCGTTGGCGGCGCGCGTCATCGGGATCGATCACGCCAATGCCGTTCGCCGTCGCGAACCACAGCTTCCCATCGCGCATGCGCCAGCCCGCAGGCGCGCTGGCGCCATTGGCCTGGCTGCTGGGCAGGCCGTCGGCGTGCGTGAACGCCTCCACCGGCAGGCGCGACAGGTGATGGTTTTCCACGGCCGTCAGTGCGGGCCGCGAGATGCGGAACACGCCACGATTGCTCGACGCCCAGAAGTCGCCGTTATCGTCTTCCAGCAGACGGAACAGGCGGTTGTTCGGCAGGCCCTGGCGATGGTCGAACTGCGCGAAGGTCCCGTCGCGCCAGTGCAGCAGGCCACGGTCGGTCGCGATCCACAGGCTGCCATCGGGATCGGCGAGGAAATCGAATGCCGCCACGGCGGGGAAGCCCGACGTCGGCGTCCACGTCCGCAACGTGCCGTCGCGCTGCATCATCGCCATGCCATTGCTGGTGCCGATCCACAGCACGCCCTGCGCCGTTTCGTACAGGATGTAGACGTTGCCATCCGGCAGGCCGTCGTCCGTGCCGTAATGGCGCGCGACCCGGCCATCGCGGTACATGGTGACGCCTTCGTTGCTGCCGATCCACAGCGAGCCGTCCGCACGCTCCAGCAATGCGCGCACATGGTTGGATGGCAGCCCGCCCGCCTCGTCGATGCGCCATGGCGATGCCTGCCCGCCGTCCGTCGCCGCAGGCAGGCGGATCACGCCCTGGTCGTAGGTGCCGATCCACAGTCCCCCGTCGCGCGCATTCGCCATGGAGAGCACGGAAGGATCGGATTTGCCGTCGAAGGCCAGCGGAATGGCGCGGCTCTGGCCGTCCCGCCACACATCCACGCCCATCGGATGCCCGACCCACACGCCCTGCCCCGGCCGTTCGATGATCGCGCGCACGTAGATGTCGCGCAGACCGCTGCTGCGCCCCAGCCCGAACACCGGCCCATCGGAAATGCGGTACAGGCCATTGGTGGTACCCACCCACAGCAGGCCTTCGCGGTCCTCGAACAAGGCCGGCGCCAGCCGGCCCATCAACCCGTGGCGCTCGCCCAGCGTTTCATGGCGACCTTGCGCATAGCGGCGCAGCCCATCGAGCGTGGAAATCCACAGGTTGCCGTTGCGGTCTTCGAGCATGGCCTCGGCG
>CAMPIO010000006.1 GCA_946886405.1 uncultured Pseudoxanthomonas sp. | reverse complement strand
GCCGTCAACGTGCCGGCCAAGCCGAAGCGCAAGGGCATCAACCCGTTCACCAAGGAAGAGCAGTGGTTCGCCGCCAAGCCCGCCACGGTGAAGGTCAAGGTCCGTCCGCTGAAGAAGCTGAAGGACGCCGCAGCCTGATCGCTGCGCACCTCGCGTGACACGAACGGGACGGCCATGCCGTCCCGTTTTTTTTGCGTGCCATGGGTCACCCTTGCGAACGACCGGCATCGCCCGCACGTCATCCTTCATCTCCCTCACGACAAGGTGCGTGGCGCATGAAGATCCAGGGCTTCCTCGACCATCTGCTGAAATCCTCCAGCGGCAGCGGCAGCGTAATCAACGCCGACTTCGGCAAGGGCGCGATCAGCGGTGGCGCACTGGGCCTGCTGCTGGGCAAGAACAAGACCACCCGCAAGCTCGCCACGTACGGTGGCCTGGCCGCGATCGGCGTGATGGCCTACCGCGCGTACGGTGACTACAAGCAACAGCAGGGCGGATTCGCCGCCGGCGCGGCACCGCAGACCGTGGATCGCCTGCCCCCGCCACAGGTGGAGCTGCACAGCCAGGCCATCCTCACCGCGCTGGTCGCAGCAGCGAAGGCCGACGGCCACATCGATGCGCGCGAGCGCGAGGTGATCGAAGGCGAATTCGCCCGCGTCGGGACCGATGGCGAGCTGCAGCAGTGGCTGCATGCCGAGCTGGAGAAGCCGCTCGATCCGGCGGAGGTCGCGCGCGCCGGCAGCACGCCTGAAATCGCATCCGAGATGTACCTCGCCAGCCTGATGGTGGCCGACGACCAGAGCTTCATGGAACGCGCCTACCTGGATGAGCTGGCCAGGCAACTGAAGCTGGATCCGTCGCTGAAAGCGCAGTTGGAACGCCAGCTGGCGCAGATGCAGCCGTCTCCGCAAGCCTGATCCGCATGGCGCGACCGGCTGCACGCCGACTGCGGCGCTTCGCATGGACCATGCTGTGGCTGGCGGTGCTGGCCATGCTGCTCGCATGGGCGTGGGGCCAGCCCTTCATGGCGTCCGCACGCATGCTGTGGGACATCTCGTGGGCACCCGCAGCCACCGCATTGCCCGTTCCCGTGCAGGGAGTGCGGGCACGGCAGATCGCCGACACGTTCGGAGCACCCCGCGGCAGCGACCGCACCCACCAGGGCGTGGACATCTTCGCCAGACGCGGCACGCCCATCGTCAGTGCGACGCGCGGCATCGTCGTATCGATCCGTGATGGCGGGCTGGGCGGGAAACAGGTGTGGGTGCTCGGCCCCGGGCGTGAACGTCACTACTACGCCCACCTCGACGACTGGGCCATGGACCTGTCCGACGGGCAGGTGGTGCAGCCGGGCGACGTCCTCGGCTTCGTCGGCACGACAGGTAACGCGCGGGGCACGCCCCCGCACCTTCACTACGGCGTCTATGGTGCGGACGGCGCCTACGATCCGTTGCCGCTGTTCAAGGCAGGCGCGGCCACGACGACCGCCGACTGAACCGCCACGCCTCCGCGCGGAACAGTCCATCGCGGCGACAGCGCTCGTTCCCCGCAGGGTGCGGGCCTATCTTTCCCTTGTACCCGCCGCGCCTGTCCCTGCTGCCATGCCCAACGATTCCCACCGCTATCGCATCACCGTCACGCCGATCGAAGGCGATGGCCAACCGTCCCCTGGCCGTTGCACCATCGAATTCGAACACAGCTGCCACGACGACTGGATGCGCATCCTCGAGAACGTCCAGCGCCAGCGCGGCCTCACCGGCGACGAGCGCGCGGCGCTGGTCGTCGGCACCAAGCTGATCAGCGGGTTGATGCTCGACCACCGCAAGGACGCCGACGACCTGTTCGCGCCGCTGCGCCCGCACATGGGCACCTTCATCGCCGCGCTGAAAGCGCGCAGCCGCGACGCCGGCTGACGTCGGCAACGCGCCATCGCGCCCTGCAGGATGAAAGCTCTCCGCGCCGACGACGCCCGCGTACTCGAGCACATCCCCAACATCGGCCCGTCCATCGCCGGCGACCTGCGGGGCATCAGCATCGTCCGGCCCTGGGATCTTGCGGGCCAAGACCCTTATGCGCTTTACCGGCGCGTGAACCAGGCCACAGGCCAGCGCCACGACCCCTGCCTGTGCGACTGCTTCATCGCGGCGGTGCGCTTCATGGAAGGCAGCGGCCCGGTGCCATGGTGGCATTACACCGCCGAGCGCAAGCAGCGATTCCGGGAAGATCCTGCGCTCGCCGGTTAGCCTTCGGACAGGCGGGGCCGGCTAAGGTGCGGCGACCCGTCACGGAGCTTTCCATGCGCACCCGCCGCCGCTTCCTGGTCGCTGCCTTCGCCGCCACCGCCACGCTCGCCCTCTCGGGCTGCGAAACCCTCAATACGGTCACTGGCCTGTTCGGCAACCAGATCAACTTCACCCAGCCGCAGTTGCAGCGCTACCTCAACCAGAGCTTCCCGCGCGAGTTCGACAAGCTGGGCGGGCTGGTCTCGGCCACGCTGACCAATCCCCGGCTGAGCATTCCGTCAGGCGACGACCGCCTGCGCCTGGATTTCGACATCGGCGTCAGCGCACTGGGCGCGCGCGACGTGAGCCGTGGCCACTTCGCGCTGGCCAGTCGCCTGCGCTACGACCCCGCGACGCGCGGACTGCATCTGGACAATCCCGAAATCCTCTCGGTCGATGTGCCGGGGTCCGGCTCGCTGATGTCCGGCGGCACGCGACAACTGGTGAACACCGTGCTGGCCGAGTACGCGCGCAGTGAGCCGGTGTACCGGATCGACAACGACATCCTGCAGCGCCTGCCTGCCAGCAAGCGCATCGGCAGCACCCTGATCGAGGATGGCCGTGTCGTCATCCACCTGCAGTGAGATAGCCCGATGAAGATCCTGATCGCCCGCGTCGCCCTGCTCGCCACGTTGTTGTTGCCGCCCGTTGCGATGGCGGAACGAGGCAACTTGCTCCCCCTCAGCGCGGCCAGCGACAACGTGCTCCGCTTCAACGCCTCGCAGCTGCAGACTGCCGCCCGCAGTGGTTTCCCGGTGGAGCACGCGCTGCTGGAAGGTTTCGCTTCGCTGACTCTGACCGATCCGCAGGTGCGCATTCCCGCGCCGGGCGAGCGCCTGCAACTGCAGATGGACTACGACGTCGCACTGGCCAGTGGCGACCGCCTGGAGAACGGCAATGTGGTCGTCAGCAGCGGCCTGCGGTACGACCCTGGTACGCGTGGCCTGCACCTGGTGGATCCGCGCATCGAACATATCGGCACCGGTGCCGCCGGCCGCGGCCTTCCCGGTGGTTCTCGCGAAGCGTTGCAGCAGCTGATCGGCGAGTACGCACGCACGCGCCCGCTGTACACCCTGACCGACGAAGACCTGGCACAGGCACAGGGCCGGCTGGATGCCGACTCGCTGCGGATCAGCGACGGTCATGTGGAACTGAAGCTGGCGCCGCTCGCCAGCCCTTGAGCCATCTCGCCGATGTCTTGCGCGCCGCCGGTTGGCGGCGACGCACTCAGATCTCGAAACGGTAGCTCAGCTTCACCACCAGCTGTTCGTCGTCGCGCAGGCGAAGGCTGTCCTGCAGCAGATCGTCCACACCATCCGTGCCCACCTGCCGGTCGTAACCCCCCCGCGCGTAGACCACGTACAGATAGGACAAAGGCGCCAGTTCGTAGCGGTAGCGCACCTGGAAGCCCAGATTGCGCACGCTGAAGTCGTCCACCGTGTCGCTGGCCGCCACTGCATGGCCGCGCGGATCGAAGCGCCAGGCGGCATTCGCGCGTGCGTCCAATGCGATGACCTGCATCTTCACCCGCAGTTCGTGGCGGTCATCGACCACCCAGTCCAGGCCGGCGTTCAGATCGGCCTGCCGTCGTGTGAAGCCACCGACCAGGTCTTCCCGCTGCCAGACCAGCCAGTCCGGCGTATGGATGGCGTAGAACCCACCATATACGCTGAAAGCGTCGTTGACGAAGTACGTGGCGGTGTAACCGGCACCGGCCCCCAGCTTGCGGTTGCCCGCCAGACCGCCCGTAAGCAGCTCCAGTTCGGTCTCATGCGCCCAGTCGCCCTTGCGAGGCCGCTCGAACTCGAAATAGGTATTGAAGTTCGCCGGCATGCGGACCACGCCGTTGCCGCGTAGCAGCGTGTCGTTCAGCCCTGCGCTGTTGACGTTGATCTGCGCATACTCGTAGCCACCATTGCGCAGTTGGCCATCGCGACTCATTCGGAACTGGTCGTTGAGCTTGTCGCCATGGTTGTTGTGGCTGCTGCTGACCCGCCAGCGCCAGTCTTTCGACGCATAGCGCGATGTGTCCTGCAGGCCGGTGAAGCGCTTGCGCACCTCCCAGTGCAGGTAGTTGGTGCTGTTGCGCGACAGATAGCCGAAATCGTTGAGCTGCAGGTCGTTGCCGAAATGCATGGCGATCCACTGCTGGCGCCAGCCATGGTCCATTTCGTAATCGGCCCACACCGTAGCGCCGATGTCGTCGATTTCGTCGTCGGCCTGGTCGATGCGACTGCCCAGCAGGCGGGTACGCACGTTCCAGCGCGCGCTCGGCCGCCAGTTGTGGTCCACGCCCAGCACCGTGGCCTCGCGGTCGTTCCAGGGATCGTCGACGCGGGACAGCATCGCGCCGAGATTCTGCTGTTCGAATTCGCGCGTCACGCGCAGCGCGTGGAAGCTGCGCCCCGTCTCTCCGTCCTCGTCCGCCGAGAACAGACCGTAATTCACCTTGCCCAGGCTGCCGTTCAATTTCACCGCCGCAGTGATGTCGCCGGTACTGCCCACGCGGCGTGTGTACAGCTGCTGGCTGTCGTCCGATGGCGTGGTCAGGTCGAAGATGCCCTGGTTCTCGGTGAAGAATGGCCGCTTGTCGCTGATGAAGGTCTCGGTGGCGCTGAAATTGACCACCAGGTCGTCCGCTTCGACTTGGCCGAAGTCAGGATTCACCGTCGCCGTCAGCTGGAAGCGACCGTTCGGCTTCCAGAACAGGTCCGCGCCCGCGTTGGCGTCGCGATGGTTGCCGACGTTGTCGTACAAGCCGGATACGTAAGGCGTGATGGCCAGCAGCGACTGGTCGTAGCGCGTCACGGTGACCGGCGCAAAATCGGACAGGAAGCGCGGGCGTTCGAAGCTGGCGGCAGGCCACGCCATCCGTTCGCCCGTGGCGCCGATCACACGCGCCAGGAATACCTTCAGCGTGCGCTGGCCGTCCTTGCCATCGCGCATAGGCGCGGTGTGCCAGGGGATCAGCAGCTCGACCGACCAACCCTGTTCGTCCTCGGCCACCGCATGCCGCCACTGACCGTCCCAGTCATCGCTGAACTGGTTCTCGTTGGTGATGACCTCGTCGGCGATGCCGCCGGTCGAGCTGACGGTGAACGCGTACCCGGTGCGACCATCGCCATCGAAGTCGATGAACGCATTGACGCGGTCGACCTGCTCGTCGAAATCGCGCTGCACCTTCTGCTGCGTGCGCGGCACGCTTGCCGGATGCGTGGCGCGGAACGCAATGGCCAGCCCATCGGGCGTGGCCAGGATCCACGCCTCCGTAGGGAGCGAGCCGGGGTCGCCGGTCAGCGGCTGGGTCTTGCGGAATTCGGTGACGTGGCGGGCATCCTGCCATTCGACGGGATCGATGCGGCCGTCGATCTCGATGGCCTCAGCGAGGCTGCACGGCAGGGCCAGCACGAACAGGCTGGCGAAACGGAAAAGGGTCATGGCAGGGGGGTGGTGGTCCGGTGCGCGCAAGGTAGCGGCGGGGAACACGGACCACATCTGCCTTCGGTCATTTCAACCTTCCGGCTTCCTGCGGCATCCGTGCCTGACAGGGATCAGCGGCCTTTCTTGGGCTGCAGCATGGTGCCCGTGCACTTCTTGCTGCCGCAGCGGCAGGCCCAGATCTTCTTCAGGCGGGCCGTATGCGGCTCGGCGAGCGTGATGCCGTAGTTGTAGGTCAGCTCCTCGCCGGGCTTGATGGCGCGGAGGGCCTCGATGAAGACCTTGTCCTTCTTGCGGTTCTTGCCGTCATGCTCCTCGATGACCGCCTCGCAGTTCGGGTCGCAGCTGTGGTTGATCCAGCGCGCCTTGTTGCCCTTGTGGTTGGCGTCGATGACGTAGTCGTCGTTGAGCGTGAACAGGAAGGTGTGGCCGGAATCGGCATCGCCCGTGTCGTCTTCATCCACTTCGTCGTGGGTGCGACGCTTGCCCTTGTACTCCACCACGCGCTCGCCCTTCTCGATCGGGGCGATGGCGAACACGCCGTTGCCGTGGATGTCGGATTGGCGGGCTTCGATCTTGCGGGGCATGCGGCGTCCAAAGGGGGAGGTAGAGGCACGATTCTCCCCCAAGCCCGCAGGATTCCCAAATCCACGGCCTGGACATGCCACACATTCCATGGCCGGTCCCCGCTGGACGGTGCGTTCGAAACCCCGTCCCCTCTGCAGAGCCTTCGCCATGCATCCGATGCGTCCCGTGCTGCTTCCCGTTCTCGCGCTGGCGCTGGCCGCGTGCCAGCCGCAGGCCGACCGCGCCGTCACGCCAAGTGCGCCCGCGCCGTCGAGCGATGCCTCCCTGATGGCGCGGGGCGAGTATCTGGTCCGCATCGCCGGCTGCAACGACTGCCACACACCGGGTTATGCGGAGTCCGGCGGCAACGTCGCCCGGGACACCTGGCTGATCGGGTCGCCGATGGGCTTCCACGGTCCCTGGGGCACCACGTACCCCAGCAATCTGCGCCTGCGCATGCAGCAGCTGACCGAAGCGCAGTGGATGGAATACAGCGCCACCCTGCGCACCCGCCCGATGATGCCGGACTTCGCCGTGCGCGCCATGAGCGAAGACGACCGGCGCGCGATCTACCGCTTCGTGCATGCCCTGGGTGCCGCAGGCCAGCCGGCACCGGAAGCCTTGCCGCCTGGACAGACGCCGCCATCGCCTTACCTGGGCCTGGTCTTGCCCGCCGCGCCAGAGGCCCCGGCCGCAAAGTGAGCGGCCGCTATCGCCTCATCCCCACGGGAGCAGGCGACCGTTGAACATCCAGACCAGGCCCATTGCCAGCCCGAAGATCGTCCAGAACACCTGACCGAGGCCGCGGAACAGCTTCACTGCCAGGTACACGCCGCCAATCGCCAGCAGTACGCGCCACAGGAAGCGCTGGTCGAAGCCGCGGGCAGACGGAGTGGAGTCGGACGTGCCGTGCATCGTATTCATGGCGGGAATCCTTGGTTCGGAGACAGTCCGGGAGTGGACGCAGCCCATCTTCCGGATCCGGACCCGTCCGCATCAGTCGCAGCCGTCAACCATCGCGGGTGACATTCGTCAGTCCGGGTTGTCGCGCTGAACGGGGAAATTCGCCGGGGTTTGAGCCGAGCGGCCCAAAAGCGTACAATTTCGGTACGTTTTCTGGATCACCCTCCCCCGATGCTCCGTGTCACCAAGCTCACCGACTACGCCACCGTGGTCCTGACCGTGCTCGCCGCGCGGCCGGGTGAAGTGCTCAGCGCGTCCGATCTGGCTGAACACTCCGGCCTGGAGACACCTACCGTCAGCAAGGTATTGAAGCCGCTGGCGCAGGCGGGCCTGGTGGAAGGCCTGCGCGGCGTGCACGGTGGCTACCGCCTGAGCCGCGAGGCGGCCGACATCAGCCTGGTGGAGATCGTCGAGGCCATGGAAGGTCCGTTGGCGATGACCGAATGCAGCCAGAGCGAAAGCCAGTGCGGCATCGCCCAGAAATGCGGCGCTCGCGCCAACTGGCGGCTGATCAACGACGTGGTGTCCGACGCGCTGCGCGGCTTCACCCTCGCCCAGATGATCGCCCCGCCCCCCTCCTCTTCCGACGACCTGCGCAGGCGATCCATCGCCGTGCAGGTCGCGACCCGCTGAACCGTAGGCAGCCCGATGGCCACCGAGAACGCTGAAATCCTGGAACAGCTGGGACGTCGCTACGACGCCGGCTTCATCACCGACATCGAATCCGATTCGCTGCCGCCCGGCCTCGGCGAGGACGTGGTGCGCGCACTCTCGGCAAAGAAGGAAGAGCCCGAGTGGATGACCGAGTGGCGCCTGGCCGCCTATCGCCATTGGCTGACCATGCCGGTGCCGCACTGGGCCAAGCTGAAGATCGCGCCGATCGACTTCCAGGCCATCAGCTACTACTCCGCGCCGAAGGCCAAGTACGCCTCGCTGGACGAAGTACCGCAGGAACTGCTGGATACTTACGACAAGCTGGGCGTGCCCCTGCATGAGCGCGCCAAGCTGGCCGGCGTGGCGGTGGACGCGGTGTTCGACTCCGTGTCCGTCGGCACCACGTTCCGCAAGGAACTGGCCGAGAAGGGCGTGATCTTCTGCTCGATGAGCGAAGCCATCAAGGAACACCCGGCGCTGGTCAAGCAGTACCTGGGCAGCGTGGTGCCGGTGGGCGACAACTACTTCGCCGCGCTGAACTCGGCTGTGTTCTCCGACGGCAGCTTCGTGTTCATCCCCAAGGGCGTGCGCTGCCCGATGGAACTGAGCACCTACTTCCGCATCAACGCCGGCCATACCGGCCAGTTCGAGCGCACGCTGATCATCTGCGAGGACAAGGCGTCCGTGTCCTACCTCGAAGGCTGCACCGCGCCGATGCGCGACGAAAACCAGCTGCATGCCGCCGTGGTCGAGCTGGTAGCGCTGGAAGACGCGGACATCAAGTACAGCACGGTGCAGAACTGGTACCCCGGCGACGAGGAAGGCCGTGGCGGCATCTACAACTTCGTCACCAAGCGCGCCGAATGCCGCGGCGCCCGCAGCAAGGTGGTATGGACGCAGGTGGAAACCGGTTCGGCGATCACCTGGAAGTATCCGTCCTGCGTGCTGCTGGGCGACGACTCGACCGGCGAATTCCACTCGGTCGCGCTCACCCACCATCGCCAGCAGGCCGACACCGGCACCAAGATGATCCACGTGGGCAAGCGCACCAAGAGCAAGATCGTCAGCAAGGGCATCAGCGCCGGCCGCGGCCAGAACACCTACCGCGGCCTGGTGAGCGTGGAGCGCACCGCCGAGGACGCGCGGAACTACACCCAGTGCGATTCGCTGCTGATCGGCAAGAAGTGCGGCGCCCACACCTTCCCGTACATCGAGGTTCGCCACCCGGGCGCGAAAGTCGAGCATGAGGCGACCACTTCGAAGATCAGCGACGACCAGATGTTCTATTGCCGGTCCCGCGGCATCGGCGAGGAGGACGCGGTGTCGATGATCGTCGACGGCTTCTGCAAGCAGGTCTTCCGCGAGCTGCCGATGGAGTTCGCGGTGGAGGCGAAGAAGCTGCTGGAAGTGTCGCTGGAAGGCAGCGTGGGATAAGGCTTTTCCCTTCTCCCGTCGGGAGAAGGTGGCGCGAAAGCGCCGGATGAGGGTGCGACGAAGCCAATGACGTCCGAACCATCAGGACTTCGCCGGACCCTCACCCCAACCCCTCTCCCACAGGGAGAGGGGCTCAAAGAAATCAGACTGGAAACGAACATGCTGAAGATCGACAACCTCCACGCCAGCGTCGCCGGCAAGGACATCCTGAAAGGCCTGTCGCTGGACGTGAAGCCCGGTGAAGTGCACGCCATCATGGGCCCCAACGGCGCCGGCAAGTCCACGCTGGGCAACATCCTGGCCGGCCGCGAGGGCTATGAAGTCACCGCCGGCACCATCGAGTTCGAAGGCAAACCCCTGCTCGACCTGGAGCCGGAAGAGCGTGCCGCCGCCGGCGTGTTCCTGGCGTTCCAGTACCCGGTCGAAATCCCGGGCGTGAACAACACCTACTTCCTGCGCGCCGCGCTCAACGCCCAGCGCAAGGCGCGTGGCGAGTCGGAACTGGATTCGATGCAGTTCCTGAAGCTGGTGCGCGAGAAGCTGGCCGTGCTGCACCTGAAAGACGAGCTGTTGCACCGCGGCGTCAACGAAGGGTTCAGCGGTGGCGAGAAGAAGCGCAACGAGATCTTCCAGCTGGCCGTGCTGGAACCGAAGCTGGCCATCCTGGACGAAACCGACAGTGGCCTGGACATCGACGCGCTGAAGAATGTCGCCGACGGCGTCAACGCACTGCGCTCGCCGGACCGCGCCTTCCTGGTCATCACCCATTACCAGCGCCTGCTCGACTACATCAAACCGGACGTGGTGCATGTGCTGGCCGGGGGTCGCATCGTCGAGACGGGCGGGCCGGAACTGGCGCTGGAACTGGAACAGCACGGATACGCGTGGATCAAGGACCGCGTGACGCCGGAGCAGGCAGCCTGATGAGCGCGCTGCTGGATTCCCTGTCCGCCGGGTTCGTTGGCGATGCCGCGCGACGCGCGGTGCTGGACGAAGCGCTGCGCGATGGCCTGCCCGGCCCGCGTACGGAAGCCTGGAAGTACACCTCGCTGCGCCAGCTGGAGCGCCGCAGCTTCACGGCCGTCGAGGCGCTGCCTTCGCTGGACCCGATGCTGCTGGCCGACATCCCCGCGCCACGCGCGGTGTTCGTCAACGGCCGCTACTCGGTCGCACTGTCGCTGACGACGGACCTGCCGAACGGCGTCAGTCTGCAGCTGCTGTCCGAAGCGCTTGCGGAAGGCGGCGACGCCGCGCGTTTCCTGCAGCGCCGCTTCGAACGCAACGACGAAGTGTTCGCACGTCTCAACGCCGCATTGGCGACCGAAGGCGTGCTGCTGCGCGCCGAACCGGACGCCCGCAGCGAACAGCCGCTGCACCTGGTCTTCATCGGTGCCGGTGACGGTGCGGATCGTGCGTGGCACCTGCGCAACCTGATCGAATTGCGTGCCGGCGCCACGCTGACCGTGGTCGAGCATCACATCGCCACCGACAGCCACGCGCACTTCATCAATGCATTGAGCCATGTCCATCTGGCCAACGACGCACGCCTGACGCATGCCCGCATCGAAGCGGGCAGCGAACGCGCCACCACGCTGCTGCGGACCGATGCCGTACTGGCCCGCGACAGCGAGTACCGTCGCGTGGACGTGGAACTCGGCAGTGCATTGTCGCGGCACGAACTGAACGTCCGGCTGGAAGGCGACAACGCGCGACTGGTCGCCAATGGCGTGCTGCTGGCGCACGGCCGCCGCCATGTCGACACGCGGCTGGGCATCGACCACATCGGTCGCGATACGGCCTGCGAGCTGACCTGGCGCGGACTCGGTGCGGATCGCGGGCGTGCAGTGTTCCATGGCGGCATCCTGATCCGCGAGGGTGCCGACGGCACCGACGCCGCGTTGTCGAACAAGAACCTGCTGCTCTCGGCCAATGCCGAGATCGACACCCAGCCCGTGCTGGAAATCCATGCCGACGAAGTGAAGGCCGCACACGGTGCCACGGTAGGCCAGCTGGACACGACAGCGATGTTCTACCTGCGTTCGCGCGGCCTGCCTCAGGCTGAAGCGCAGCAACTGCTGACGGCGGCGTTCTGCCGAGAGCCACTGACCGCGATCGAGCAGCCCGCCCTGCGCGAGCTGTTGGTGTCCCGCGTGGATGCCGCCCTGGCGGCGCTGGGCGTGGCATGAGCCAGGATGCTGCCCACGCTTCGTCGGAAGACGCCATCGACTGGGCGCGTGTCCGTGCCGATTTCCCGCTGCTGGCACGCCAGGTCAACGGCAAGCCGCTGATCTACCTGGACAGTGCCAATACCGGACAGAAGCCGGCCTCCGTCATCCAGGCCGTCGACGACTTCTATCGTCTACACAACGCCAACGTCAGCCGCGCCGTGCATACCTTGGGCACGGAAGCGACGGAGGCTTACGAAGGTGCACGCAAGACGCTGGCGCGGTTCCTCAACGTGCGGTCTGACGAACTGGTGCTGTGCAGCGGCACCACCTTCGCGATCAATCTGGTCGCCTACTCGTGGGCACTGCCGCGCCTGAAGGCCGGCGACACGATCCTGGTGTCGCGCATGGAACACCACGCCAACATCGTGCCGTGGCAGCTGGTGGCCCAGCGTACCGGCGCGACCATCAAGGTCGCGGAGATCCACGCCGACGGCACGCTCGACCTGGACGCACTGCATGCCGCCATGACCGGCGACGTGAAGCTGCTGGCCATCACCCATACCTCGAACGTGCTCGGAACCGTGAACCCGGTCCGCGAGATCTGCCGCGAGGCACGCAAGCGCGGCATCGTCACCGTGGTGGATGGCTCGCAGGCTGTCCCTCACCGGGGCGTCGATGTCGCTGCCATCGGCTGCGACTTCTATGCGTTTACCGGCCACAAGATGTGTGGACCCACCGGCACCGGCGCGTTGTGGGCGCGCAAGGAGCACCTTCAGGCCATGCCGCCGTTCATTGGCGGTGGCGAGATGATCAAGGAAGTCAGCTTCGAAGGCACCGTGTTCAACGACGCCCCCCACAAGTTCGAGGCGGGCACGCCGAACATCGCCGGCTTCATCGGCCTGGGCGCCGCGGTCGACTATCTCGATGCGCTGGGCATGGCGCATGTCGAGGCGCGGGAAGCTGAGCTGCTCGCGCATGCGACCGAGGAACTGGACCGGATAGAAGGTCTGCGCATCTTCGGCCGTGCGCCGGACAAGGCGGCGGTGATCTCCTTCCTGATCGAAGGCGCACATGCGCACGATCTGGCCACCTTGCTGGATCTTGAGGGCGTGGCCGTCCGTTCCGGCCAGCACTGCGCCCATCCGCTGCTGCAGTTCTACGGCGTGGCCGCGACGCTGCGCGCCTCGTTCGCGTTCTACAACTCGCACGAGGAAGTGGAACATTTCATCGTCGCCCTGAAGAAGGCACGCAGCCTGCTGGCCTGATGGCGCCGGGTCCGCCGCGACGGCGGCCGGCGACCTACAATGCGCGGATGGACACTCTCACCTTCCGCGCCGCCACCGATGCCGACATCCCCTCCCTCGTCTCTCTGGTGACGTCCGCCTACCGTGGCGACGTCAGCAAGCAGGGCTGGACCACCGAAGCCGACATGCTGGATGGCCAGCGCATCGATGCCGAAGTACTTCGCCAGGACATCGCGCGGGCGCGCAGTCGCATCGTGCTGGCGGAGCGCCAGGGTGAGCTGCTGGCCTGCGCCCATGTGGCGGAAGAGAATGGCGCGGGATATTTCGGCATGTTCGCGGTTCGCCCGGACCTGCAGGGCGGTGGCGTCGGCAAGGCGGTCATGACGGAAACCGAACGGGTCGTGCGCGAGGACTGGGCATTGCCCGCCATGCGTATGACCGTCATCGACATCCGCGGCGAATTGATCGCCTTCTACGAACGTCGCGGCTACGTGCGGACCGGCATCAAGAAGCCGTTTCCCTATGGCGACGAGCGCTTCGGGATTCCCAAGCGCGACGATTTGCGGTTCGAGGTCCTGGAGAAGTCGCTGACAGGAGCGGTGGCATGAGCGAGACCTGGACCTTCGTCTGCGCTACCGGTGAATTGCTCCCCGGGGAGCTGAAAACCGTCTTCGATGAGGTCACCGGCACGCCGATTGTGGTCGTCAACCACGACGGTGTGCTCTACGCACTCGAGGACAAGTGCAGTCACGAGGATTTCGAGTTGTCTTCGGGCACCTTCGATCCGGTGGACGCCAGCATCGAATGCGTGCTGCATGGCGCAAGGTTCGACATCAGGGACGGGCGTGCCCTCTGCGCCCCGGCCTACTCGCCAGTGGTGAAATTCCCCACCCGCCTGGAGCACGGAGGCGTGTGGACCCGTGACGATCGGGACTGAGTCCGGATCGTAAAGATGTTGTTGTAATCGCAAATCATTCTCATTATCCTGTCGCACCGCTGCGACAGGCTGTCGCAGCCCACTCTGCCCGAGAGGCACCGTGCCGCGCGACGCCCGCCCTTTCCCGACACTGCCAGGCCGCCTGCTTTTCGCATGCCTGTTGCTGGTCGCAGGCAGCCTGTTGCCGGCCTTCATTGGTGCGGACCATGCGACGTCGGCGGGTCCGTCCCTGTCCGTGCAATGCGGCGCCGGAACAGATGACCCGGGCGCCATCGGCGATACCTCCGCCTTGCTCACTGAAACATCCGCCGAAGGCCTCTGCATGCCGGCGGAATCCGAAGGCGACGACGCCGGTACCGACGCGCTCTCCCCGCCGTCCGCCTCACGAGCGCTCGATACTCGCACCACCTACACCGATGTCGCACCTTCGCGACACATCCGGCATCCAGGCCGCGGGCCGCCCGTCGCCTGACCTGCATCGCGCGCTGCCGCGCCGTCGGTAACGCCACATGTGTCCGTCCGATCACCGCGTCATCAACGCGCGGATCGGTCCTTGATTTCCCCCTCTCCCGCCAGCCTTCGCCACCGGGTGTTCCTTCACCGCACCTGAGGATGCTCATGAACCTGCGCCACTCTCCCCTCGCCACGGCTTTGCTGCTGGCCATCACCGCTCCCGCTCTGGCCGCACCCGCCGGCGACACGCCTGCCGATGCGTCCGGCCAGGCCAAGCAGCTCGACACCGTCGAAGTCCATGGCGAACGTGTGCGCAAGGCCAGTTCGCCGAAGTACACCGAAGAACTGGTGGATACGCCCCAGACTGTCACCGTGGTTACCAGTGAGGTCATGGCGCAGCAGAATCTTCTCGGCCTGCGGGACGTGCTCAGCACGCTGCCCGGCATCACGTTCGGTGCCGGCGAAGGCGGCGGCGGATACGGCGACAGCATCAACCTGCGTGGCTTCAATGCCACCACCGACATTACCGTGGACGGTGTCCGCGACAGTGCGCAATACACCCGCACGGACAATTTCAACCTCGAGTCCATCGAACTGATCAACGGGGCCAACTCGGCCATGTCCGGCGCCGGCTCGGTCGGCGGCAACATCAACCTGGTCAGCAAGACCGCGCGCGAAAGCGACTTCAGCACGCTGACGCTGGGTGCAGGTACGGACGGCTTCGGGCGTGCCACCGTGGACAGCAACCACGACCTCGGCAACGGCCAGGCGCTGCGCGTCAATGCCATGTTCCATCGCAACGACGTGCCGGACCGCGATGTCGAGGAGTACAAGCGCTGGGGCATCGCGCCTTCGTTCGCGATCGGCCTGGGCTCGGACACGCGCTTGACGTTGAGCTACCTCCACCAGCATGACGAGAACATCCCGGAGTACGGGCTTCCCTATTTCGCTGCGTACGGCGGACTGCTGCCGGGCATCAGCCGCGATGCCTACTTCGGCTACCGCAACATGGACAAGCAGGAAATCGACATCGACGTGCTGACCGGCGTATTCGAGCACGATTTCAATGACAAGGTTTCGGTCCGCAGTCTTGCCCGTTTCCAGAAAGTCGACCAGTACGTGCTGGTGAATCCGACGCAGGGCACCTGGTGCCTGGACAGCGGCGTCAACCCCGCGAACGGCCTGGCGTGCGGCACGCCCGGCACTTATCTGCCCAGCGGCCCGCGTGGCACGACGCGCAACACCAGCAACGGCCTGGCGTTGAGCCAGACCGACGTTACGGCGCGCTTCAATACCGGTCGCGTCGAGCATGCGCTGGTCGCGGGCGCGTCGTTCATGCACGAAACCTACGATCTGGACAACGGCAACACGCAGCGCAACGCCAACGGCACCGCGCCCGTGTACCCGGTGATGGACATCCATGATCCAGACAACGTGTATGCAGGTCCCATCAACTACATCCGCGCGGGGACGACAGAAGGCACGCTCGACAACCAGGCGCTGTACGTGTTCGACACGCTCACGTTCAACCCGCAATGGCAACTGGCGCTGGGTGCACGCTACGAGCATAACGAGGGTGATACGCGCTCCTTGACCTATGCGACGCCGGCAGCCGGCGGCACCATCACCGTCGGTCCCACCTTCCGCAACGAAGACGACCTGTTCTCCTATCGCGCCGGCTTGCTGTTCAAGCCCGCCGACAACGGCAGCATCTATCTGTCGTATGCCAACTCCAAGACGCCATCCAAGGGGTCGGTCAACGGCGCCTGCACGGCACAGACCTGCGAGGTGGATCCGGAAACGGCGGTCAACATCGAACTTGGCACCAAGTGGAATCTGCTCGACGAGCGCCTGGCGGTGACCGCTGCCGTGTTCCGCAACGAACGCCAGAACTACAAGGTCGCCGACCCCAACAATCCGGACAACCCGTCGGGTACGCAGCAACTGGACGGCAAGGCGCGCGTGGACGGTGTCGCGCTGGGCGTCGCCGGCAACATCACGCGCGCATGGTCGATCTTCGCCAACTACACCTACCTGGACAGCGAAGTCCTGCAGAGCGTGTCCGATCGCGTACTGGAGACGACGGGCATCGACGCCCAGGCCGGCAATCCGTTGCCCAACACGCCGGAGCACTCGGCCAGTGCATGGACGACCTACGCACTGCAGGGCTGGACGTTCGGCTACGGCGTCACCTACCAGGGTGACTTCCATACGGCCAGTACCGCCAACGCACCGCGTGTGAAGAGCTACACGATGCACCGGGCGATGGCGGGTTATCAGTTCAATGCGCGATTCGGCCTGCAGCTGAACATCGACAACCTGTTCGACAAGCAATACTTCACTCGCGTACGCAACAACGGCTGGGCGACACCCGGCGCGGCACGCTCGGCCGTGTTGACTGCGACGTTCAAGTTCTGAGTCCCTTGACGCGGTAGTTCCAGGCCATCCCGTCCATGCACAATGGGCGGGATGGCGTCATTGCGAGGTAGATCGATATGCTGCTGGCGATTCCCGATGTCCTCACGGCCGCGCAGGTGTCGCAGGCGCGCGCGTTGCTGGACGCCGCCGACTGGTCCGATGGCCGCGTCACGGCCGGCTATCAGTCGGCGAAGGCCAAGGACAATGCGCAATTGCCGGAAGACTCGCCGGCCGCGCGTGATATCGGCGCCCTGATACTGGATGCGCTCTCGCGCAACAGCACGTTCTTCTCAGCCGCGTTGCCGAAGCGTATCTATCCGCCGTTGTTCAATCGCTACGGTGGCGGCCAGTCGTTCGGCTACCACGTCGACAATGCCATCCGTTATGACCGGAGCCGAGGGGGTGTCGATCCCATCCGTACGGACCTGTCGGCGACGCTGTTCCTCAGCGCACCGGAGGAGTACGACGGCGGCGAACTGATCATCGAAGACACATTCGGTACGCAGAGCGTGAAGTTGCCTGCCGGCCACATGGTGCTCTACCCGGGTACCAGCCTGCACCGGGTCACGCCGGTGACGCGGGGCGCCCGCGTGGCGTCATTCTTCTGGATGCAGAGCATGGTGCGCGATGACGGTCACCGCCGGCTGATGTTCGAACTGGACGTCTCCATCCGCCGACTGACCGCCGACGTGCCGGAACATCCCGCACTGGTACAGCTGACAGGCGTCTATCACAACCTGTTGCGGCAGTGGAGCGAGGTATAGTCTTCCATCAAATGGGACTCATCCCTATTTGCATTTGATAAGTATTCTCACTTACAATAGTCCCGTTCAGCTTGCCCCCAAGGCAGGCTCCGGGGAACCGCTTGACCTGTCCAGCACCCAGTTTCTGCCCTCATGAGCACGCGCTGTCGCAGCGCGCACGCCGGATGTGGCGTTACGTGGCAGCGTGGGTGTTCGCGGCTCTCGTGCTGGCAGTGCTGATCTCAGCGGCGGCAGCTCCCCGCCGCGCCGGCAGCGAGAGCCAGGCCACCATGGCCTTCTCAGGGCCCGCCTTCGGCCATGGCGAACTCCGTGACGGCGACCCTCCGCGGGAACCGAAGCATCAGGAATCGCCGGCCAAGAAGCCACGCCTGAAAGCGCTGTTGGTCCAAACGTCGGCTGCCACCGACCCGACACCGCTGCTGTCCTTCCATATACGTCTGGGCGATGCCGCCCTCGTGTCACGCCTTGCCCCCCTACCCGTCGCGCCCCGACCGCGCTCGCGTCGCGAAGACCCGGTCCTGCGCCTGCATCCAGGCCAGGCGCCTCCCCATTACGTCGCCTGACGTGTGCGCCGGCACCACGCCGGCAACCCCTCGCTGACAGCCCTACGCGCAAGCGCTGACGCTTGCGTTCCGTCTTCCGTTTCCTTCCTGCCGTGAATGCCATGACCCATCTCCGTAGCTGCGGGCGCGCGCGCCTGCGCCGTCATCGTCTTGCCCTCGCTGTCCTCGGCCTGGTGTCCGCTCCTGTTTTCGCTCACGTCCAGGTCGCACCGGATGGGGCAGCGAACGCCACCGATCTCGATGCCGTCGTCGTCACCGCGTCCGGTTTCGAGCAGAAGATCACTGACGCACCTGCCAGCATCAGCGTGATCACGGCGGAAGAACTGCGCCAGCGCCCCTACATCACCCTCATCGATGCGGTGCGCGACCTGGAAGGCGTGGACGTCGGCGAGACATCGGACAAGACCGGCCAGAAGACGATCAGCATCCGCGGCATGGGCCCGGACTACACGCTGATCCTCATCGACGGACGACGCCAGAACAACCATGGCGACATCTACCCGAATTCGTTCGGCGGCAACCAGTTCAACCACATTCCGCCGCTGGACATGATCCAGCGCATCGAAGTCATCCGCGGCCCCGCATCGACGCTGTATGGCGCCGACGCGCTGGGTGGCGTGATCAACATCATCACCCGCAAGGTGTCCGATCGCTGGCGCGGGTCGGCCACGCTGGGTCACGGCATCCAGGAGAACAGCGATTTCGGCAGCGACAGCACCTTCGACTTCGCCCTGATGGGGCCGCTGGTGAAAGATCGCCTGGGCCTGGGCGTGCGCGGCTCCTGGTACGAGCGCAATGCGTCGACGCCGGAGTACGAAGCGATCACCGCGCCGGACGGCACGGTGTTCGAGCGCGCGCTGGGTTTCGGCGGCGGCGGCAAGACGGTTGACAACACCAACAAGAGTGCGGGCGTCACGCTGAGCTGGACGCCGACGGACAACCAGAGCGTCATTTTCGATTACGACACCTCCGAACAGGTGTACGACAACACGCCGTACCTCAACAACCTGGGCACCGAAACCTATCCGCTGGGCACAGTGGATGGCCTGGCGGGCATCTGGCGTGCCGCGCCGCAGGTCGGCTACGCGGCGGACCAGGAGTTCACGCGCGACCAGTGGTCGATCACGCATAACGGCCAGTGGGCATTCGGCACCAGCTTCGTGTCGCTGGCGCATATCGATACCGGCAATCACGGCCGCACCCTGCCCTTCACGGTGGCCGAACGCCTGCTGCATCGGGACCTCTACTGCAACAACGCGGCTACCTGCGCCACCGGTCCTTATGCCGGACAGACGCGCGCGCAACGCCAGCAACTGGCCATCGATACGTTCCTGCCGCGCCCGAAGCGCACCATGGAGAGCAGACAGTACACGCTGGATGCGAAGCTCGACTTCGCTGCTGGCGACGCGCATCGCTTCGTCATGGGCGGTCAGGTCATCGATGGCGAACTGGAAGACGGCGTGTTCGGCATGGAGGGCGGCGGCGATGGCGGCGGCACCGTGCAGGAACACAAGATGTGGTCGCTGTTCGCGGAGGACAACTGGACGCCGATCGAGGCACTGACCATCACGCTGGGCCTGCGTCACGACGATCACAGCGTGTTCGGCAGCCAGCTCAGTCCGCGCGCCTACGCCGTGTGGGACATCAGTGAAGCATGGACGTTGAAGGGTGGCGTGAGCACGGGGTTCAAGACGCCCAAGACTACCGACCTGTATGACGGCATCACCGGGTTCGGCGGCCAGGGCACCACGCCCTTCGTCGGCAATCCCGATCTGCAGCCCGAGACCAGCGTCAACAGCGAAATCGCGCTGTACTGGACCTCGGCGGACGACGCGCACAACGCCAACATCACGGTGTTCCGCAACGATTTCGACGACAAGATCGCGCGCGGCGAGACCAACCTGAGCTGCGAACAGACCGGCGGCGTGCGTCCTTGCGCCAACCTCGGTGACTACGCCCAGCTCGGATACACCACGTACGCGCAGAACATCAACATCGACGAAGTGCGTATCCAGGGCATCGAGGTGGCGGGCCGTTGGGGCATCACCGAGACGTGGTCGTTCCGTGCCAACTACACGTTCACCGACAGCGAGCAGCTCAGTGGTGCGCAGCAGGGCCTACCCCTGACCAACACCGCGAAACACATGGCGAACGCCAGCGTGAACTGGCAGGCGAGCGAGCGTTTCAGCGTGCAGTTGCTCGCAGAGCATCGCTCCAAGCGCTACCGCGACGTCGTCAACGGTGTGCGGCGCGACTATCAGGACTACACCGTCCTGCACCTCGGCGCGCAGTACCGTTTCAGCGAACACGTTTCGGTGTCCGGCCGCATCAACAACCTGCTGGACGAGGACTTCACGACGTTCCAGACGGTGTGGACCGAGACGAACGGCGTCTACGCCCCGACCTATCTGGACGACTACAACAACAAGGACAAGTCGCGGAACCTGTGGCTGAGCCTCAACGTCAACTTCTGAGCCTCACAGGCGTTCCCACCCCGCGACGGGTGGGAACGCACCTCAATTGAGAGCGATTCTCATCTGTGATGTAATGGCCGCCTGTTCCATCCTGCGTCGAGAGTGCCGTTGTCCCCTTCCGTTTCCCCTGCCCTCCAGCAACAACGCCGCGGCTTCTGGCTGCGCACGTTGCACCAGTGGCACTGGATCAGCTCGGCGGTCTGCCTGATCGGCATGCTGCTGTTCGCGATCACCGGGATCACGCTGAACCATGCATCGAAGATCGAAGCCACGCCCGACATCACCAACATCACGGCGACCGTGCCCGCGCCGATCCTTGCGACGCTCGGCGACCGCCAGGAAGGCAACGCGCCCCTGCCTGCCCCCGTCGCCGATTGGCTGGAAAAGGAACTGTCGGTCTCCATCGGCACGCGATCGGCCGAATGGTCGGACATGGAGCTTTACCTCTCGATGCCCGGCCCTGGCAGCGACGCCTGGTTGAGCATCGACCGCGAAACCGGTGCCGTCGAGTATGAAAGGACGAGCCGCGGGTGGATCTCCTATTTCAACGACTTGCACAAGGGCCGCAACGCGGGACCGGCGTGGGGATGGTTCCTCGACATCTTCGCCGTGGCCTGCCTGGTGTTCTGCATCACGGGCCTGTTCCTGCTCTACCTGCACGGCAGGCAGCGCCGCATGACCTGGCCGATGGTCGGCCTGGGCCTGCTGGTGCCCCTGCTGATCGCGCTGCTCTTCATCCACTGACCCTCCCTTAACCGGAACCCCGCATGTCGAAGATCGCCGTCCACACCACGCTGACCATCGCGCTCAGCGGCTTGCTGGCCACGCCGGCATACGCCGCCACCCTCGACATCAATGTCGAGATCCCCAAGCTCAACGTCGCCGAGTACCACCGCCCTTACGTCGCGGTCTGGATCGAAGGCGCCGACCAGAAGGTCGCTGCCAACCTTTCGGTCTGGTACCAGCAGACCAGCAACGCCGAAGGCCACGGCACCAAGTGGCTGCCCGACATGCGGCAGTGGTGGCGCAAGTCAGGCCGCTCGCTGCAGGTGCCGGTGGATGGCGTGACCGGGCCCACCAAGCCCGTCGGCAAACACGCGCTGAGCTTCACCGACAAGCAGCACCTGGCCAAGCTCGCACCCGGCGAATACACGCTGGTCGTCGAAGCCGCGCGCGAAGTCGGCGGCCGTGAGCTGCTGAAGATTCCCTTCACCTGGCCCGCCAAGCGCGCGCCGCAGTCGGGCAAGGCCCAAGGCACCACCGAACTCGGTGCCGTCACGCTGACCGTCAAGCCCTGATCCTCTTCCATCTATCCCGTTGGAGATTCCGATGAAGCGTTCCCTTGCCGTAGCCATCGCCCTGGCCTCCGCCATCCCCGCCACCGCGCTGGCGCACAAGGCGTGGCTGCAGCCGTCGCAGACCGTCATCGCCGGTACCCATCCGTGGATCACGGTGGATGCCGCCGTGTCCAATGACCTGTTCTATTTCAACCACGTTCCCCTGCGCACCGAAGGCCTGCTCATCACCGCGCCGGACGGCTCCACGGCCGAGGCGCAGAACCTCGCCACGGGCAAGTACCGCACGGTGTTCGACGTCGAGCTGAAACAGCAGGGCACCTACCGCATCGCGACCGTCAACAAGAACCTGATGGTTCGCTGGGAAGGCGCCGACGGCAAGCCGGGTGGCCTGCGTGGCGCCAAGCCGGAAGACTTGGCGACCAAGGTCCCGAAAGATGCGAAGAACCTGCAGGTGTCGGAGTCGATCGGCCGCATCGAGACGTTCGTGACGAATGGGTCGCCGAACGACACCGCGTTGAAGGCGACGGGTGCCGGCATCGAATTGATGCCGGTGACGCACCCCAATGATCTGTTCGCGGGCGAAGCGGCGAAGTTCCGCATGCTCGTCGACGGCAAGCCGGCACCCGGGCTGGAGTTCGAGATCACCCGTGGCGGTACGCGCTACCGTAACGCGCAGGAAGAGATCAAGGTCACCACCGACGCCAATGGCGAATTCAGCGTGACCTGGCCGGAAGCCGGCATGTACTGGCTGGAAACCGGCACGCAGGACGACAAGACCACCGTGCCGCAGGCCAAGCAGCGTCGCCTGAGCTATGTCGCCACGCTGGAAGTACTGCCGCAGTAAGCCGGGCTGACGTCGCCGGATGTCTGTCCGGCTGCGTGCATCGACATGAGCACCTCCCTCTCTTCAGCTTCCACGTCCCCGGCGCCCCTGCACGCGTTGCATGGACACACCATGGGCACGTCCTGGTCCGTCCAGTACAGCAGCACGGTTCGCATCGATCCTCATGCGTTGCATGACGCCGTGCAGGCGGATCTGGACCGGGTGGTCGCCCAGATGAGCACGTGGGAGGAAAACGCGGACATCATGCGGTTCAACCGCTGCGCCGCCGGCGAGTGGTTCGCCCTGCAGGACGACCTGCAGCGCGTGATCGCCACGGCGCTCGATATCGCAGCGATCAGCGAAGGTGCATTCGATCCGACCGTATCGCCACTCGTGGCCGTGTGGGGCTTCGGCGCGCATGCCGGCCATCGTGGCCGTCCGGCTGATGTGGATCTGGTCGAGGCCCGCGCGCGGGTGGGCTGGCAACATCTGCGGTTCGACCGTGAGCAGCGTCGCCTCCGCCAACCTGGTGGGCTGATGCTGGATCTGTCGGCCATCGCCAAAGGCTACGGCGTGGACCTCATTGCCGGCCTGATGCAGCGTCGCGGCATCGATGCCGCACTCGTCGAGGTCGGCGGCGAACTGTACGGCTACGGTCGGAAGCCCGACGGACAGGCATGGCGGGTGCTGGTGGAATCCTCGCCTGACGAAGAAGCCGACAGCGAAGGCCTGGAGCCGCGCGTGCTGGTGCTGGAGGGCATCGCGGTCGCCACGTCCGGGGATCGTTGGCATGCCTACGCACAGGACGGCCGACGTTACTCGCACACGATCGATCCGCGCAGTGGTGAACCCGTGACCGATGCCGCCGCTGCGGTCACCGTGGCCGCTTCCGATGCGATGCATGCGGACGCCTGGGCCACGGCGCTGACGGTGATGGGCGCCACCGAAGGACATGCGTTTGCACTTCGCCACGGCCTGGCGGCGCGGTTCCTGCAACGCACGGCCGACGGCTTGCAGGAGTGGTTGACGCCCGCCTTCGAACAGCATCTCGCCGCATGAGCGCCTCATCCGCTGTCACGCAACGCGGGATCGTTCCACTGATGGGCAATGCATGCGTAATGGTGCTGTTGGCCGCATGCGCCTGGTGGCTCGCAGGCTTGCACGACGGCGACTGGTGGCAGGCCATGCCGTCAACGACGCGGCGCTACGCCGCCGTCGTGGCCGTGCTGGCCTATGCCGGACTCGTGACCGGATTTCTGTATCGCGGACGGATTCGCGACCGATCGGCACAACCAACGACGCTTGCCGTGCAGGACGCCATCTGGGTTGTGCACGCCAGCCAGACCGGCTTCGCGATGGAACTGGCCGACATGACGGCTGCATCGCTTCGTCATGGCGGCGTGGCCGTGCAGCGCGCCGGATTGGAGCATCTGGACGAAGCACGACTGCTTGGCATCACGCGTGCCGTTTTCGTGGTCAGCACCACCGGTGAGGGCGACCCACCCGACCTCGCACTCGGTTTCGTGCGCCGGGTGATGTCGCACTCGCTGGCACTACAACGCCTGCAGTATGCGGTGCTGGCATTGGGCGACCGCGAGTACGCCCACTTCTGTGCCTTCGGCCATCAGCTGGACGACTGGCTGCGACGCCAGGGCGCGCAACCGCTGTTCGATCTGGTCGAAGTGGACAACGCCGATGACAGCGCACTGCGCCATTGGCAGCATCACATCGGCCAGCTCGGCCATGGCGGCGAGGTGCCGGACTGGTCGACGCCTCGCTACGAGTCGTGGCAACTGCGCCAACGCATCCATCTGAATCCCGGCAGCCTGGGCGGCCCCGCGTTCGATCTTTCGCTGACACCGGAGGACGGCCCGGTACCCGCATGGACCGCCGGCGATATCGCCGAGATCGGGCCGCGACGCGCCGCCGGAGATATCGAGGAGGTCCTGCGCCGCAGCGACAAGCCGGGCGACGCGATGGTGCGCTGGCAGGACGATGTACAGCCATTGGCGTCCGTCCTGGCGCGCGCCCACTGGCCCGACCTTGCGGCGATGTCCGCTGCAAAGGACCCACAGGCATTGGCGGACGCCTGCACGCCGCTTCCGCACCGCGAGTACTCCATCGCATCCCTTCCCGCCAATGGCGCCGTGCACCTGCTGGTACGCCTGATGCAGCGCGCAGATGGCTCGCCTGGTCTCGGCAGCGGTTGGCTGTGCCGACATGCGCAACCAGGGGACGCCATTGCCCTTCGCATACGGCGGAATCCGAACTTCCATCCGCCCTCGCCTGACGTGCCGATGATCCTGATCGGCAACGGCACCGGCCTCGCCGGCCTGCGCGCCCACCTGCTGGCACGCGTGCAAGCAGGCGCTTCGCGCAACTGGCTGCTGTTCGGTGAGCGCCAACGCGCGCACGACTTCTTCCATGCGGAGGAGCTGCTGGCCTGGCAGGCGCAGGGAATGCTCGAGCATCTCGATCTGGCCTTCTCGCGCGATGGCGGCGAACACCGCTATGTCCAGCATGCGTTGCGGGCGCGTGCGGACCGGTTGCGGCAATGGATCGCGGAAGGTGCTGCGGTTTACGTCTGCGGCAGCCTGGCCGGCATGGCGCCCGAGGTGGATGCCGCACTGCGCGACATCCTGGGCGGCGAGCGCCTTGAGTCGTTGCGCGCCGAAGGTCGCTATCGCCGGGACGTCTACTGACGGGAGACGGTCAGTCGGCGGCATCCTCGATGCGGATGGCCAACAGCTCTCCCCCACCCTGGAGGGCGTAGCGTCCGCGGGCCTCGCCAGGGACCAGAATGGCCGTGTCGCCGCTCCAGAGATGACCAAGACCGCTGGCAGCATCGAACATCGCCTGGCCGGCGATCAAATGGATGACCCAGTGCACGCCCGGCTCGGTGAAAAACAGCATCGGCCCCACCAGCGGGCGGTGCAGCAGCTCTGTGCGGACACGGCCGCGCCGCCACATCAGGTTGAAATCGTGTGTGACGCCATCGACGAGCTCGCCAGTCACCGCTTCTTCGCCTGAGAACCGAAGGCGATCATGCGGCGGCATCAGATCGACTACGCGTCCATCCCCGAACCTCAGGCGAAGGCCGTTTCCACGAAGCAGTACCAGTTCGCGGTCGATGCCGGGAAATGAGGAAAACGACGCGTCACGCTCGATCTCCGCGATCGACAGCCGCCAGTCCCAGCCGTCGCTGTCCGGGACCCGCAGGATCTCGCGCGTCCAGCCAAGCCCATTCTTCCATCGCTCCCGACGGTATTCGTTTGCGGGAATGACACATGAGGATGCCGGCATGGTGTCTCCGTGTCAGGACGCGGCGTGATTCTAGCCCGGCCGTCCGACGCCGCGCGAAACGCACGGCGTAGAAACGACATCACCCGGGCGCGCCTCCTGCGCACCCGGGTGATGTCCACGTCCGTGTCGGCATCCTGCCAGTACCAGGCTCCTGCCCGCTCCTGACCCTTGCGCATCCTGCGCGGTGTGAATACGTCCTTGTCGGCGTCCTGCCTGTTCCCCTGGCTTCCTGCCCCTGTGCCTGGCGCCTCACGTCCTGTGAAGACGCCCTGCGCGGGATTCGATCAGCGTCGCGCCACCGGCTTGGCAGGTGTCGCTGCAGCCGCCGCCGGCTTGCGTGCCGGGGTCGCTCCGGTGCGCAGCTCGATCCGGTCGCGGTTCTGCTCGATGGTGCTCAGGCCGATGCCCTTCACCATCGCCAGCTCTTCGGCGCTCTTGAAAGGACCATTGGCCTTGCGGTAATCGACGATCGCGGCAGCCTTCGCCGGTCCCACGCCGATCAGTACGCGATCCAGCGCGACCGCATCGGCCGTATTGATGTTGACCTTCTCTGCGGCCATCGCCTGCATGGCGAACAGCAGCGACAGCACGCCAGCGAACACGATGTGGATGAACGACTTCATGACGACTCTCCTTGTGGCATTGGACTCTCCATGCATGCCGGATGCGTCACGGCGTCCGGCATGTTTCCGCCGATGGCACGTGGCCTGCGGCGGTAGGGAAAGTGTCCAATCCCGACGGGTGCCACGGTATCGCCCATGCACGGGCGGATCTGCCCGTAAACGCCGCAGCCGGATGTAGGAAAAGTCCTACCCTTGGCCAGGGCGTAGAATGGCGGCCTGCCTTTCAGCACGCCCGGAGTTGCCATGGATACCGCCAAAGTCGACCGCTACGTCACCGAGAAATGGGATGACGACATCGTCCCGCAGCTGGTCGAGTACATCCGTATTCCGAACAAGTCGCCGATGTTCGACAAGGACTGGGTGGCCAACGGCTACATGGAACAGGCCGTGCAGCTGATGGAGCGGTGGGCGAAGGCGCAAGCGGTACCCGGCATGCAGGTGGAAGTGGTGCGCCTGGAAGGCCGCACGCCGCTGATCCTCATCGAGATTCCCGCCAGTGGACCGGAGACGGGCGCTGACACGGTGCTGCTCTATGGTCACCTGGACAAGCAACCGGAAATGACCGGCTGGGACGACGACCTCGGCCCGTGGGTGCCGGTGATCAAGGGCGACAAACTGTACGGCCGTGGCGGCGCCGATGACGGTTACGCGATCTTCGGTTCCCTGGCCGCTATCCAGGCGCTGCAGCAACAGGGCGTGCCGCACGCGCGCTGCGTCATCCTGATCGAGGCCTGCGAAGAGTCCGGCAGCTACGATCTGCCTGCCTACGTGGACCATCTGGCCGATCGCATCGGCAAGCCGTCGCTGGTCGTCTGCCTGGATTCGGGTTGCGGCAACTATGAGCAGCTGTGGTGCACCACCTCGCTGCGCGGCCTGGCCGGCGGCAACTTCACCGTCAAGGTCTTGGAGGAAGGTGTGCATTCCGGCGACGCGTCCGGCGTCGTGCCGTCGAGCTTCCGATTGCTTCGCCAGTTGTTGTCGCGACTCGAGGACGAACAGACCGGCCGCATCCTGCCCGAGGGTCTTCAAGCAGAGATTCCGGCTGCCCGGCTGGCACAGGCGCAGGAAGCGGCGCGCGTGCTGGATACGGCGGTGTTCGACAAGTTCCCGTTCCTGCCCGGCATGACGCCGATGGCCGAGGATCTGGCCGAACTGGTGCTCAACCGCACGTGGCGCCCTGCCCTGTCGGTGACCGGCGTGGACGGCATGCCGCCGCTGTCGTCGGCGGGCAACGTGCTGCGCCCCTACACCTCAGTGAAGCTGTCGCTGCGTCTGCCGCCGACGCTCGAAGGCAAGCAGGCGGGCCAACTGCTGAAGGCGTTGTTGGAGAAGGATCCGCCGAACGGCGCACAGGTCAGCCTGGAGCTGGAGAAGGCCAGCACGGGCTGGAATGCGCCGGCGATGTCGCCTTGGTTGGAGCAGGCGATCGACGCGTCCAGCCGCGAGTTCTTCGGCAAGCCCGCGATGTACATGGGCGAAGGTGGCACGATCCCCTTCATGGGCATGCTCGGCGAGAAGTTCCCCGGTGCGCAATTCATGATCACCGGTGTGCTGGGCCCGCATTCCAATGCGCACGGTCCGAACGAATTCCTGCACATCCCGATGGGCAAGAAGGTCACCGCCTGTGTCGCACGCGTGATCGCCGAACATCATGCCGCCAGTGTGCGCGGCGAAACCACCGGCGTTGCCGCCGTGGCCGGCGGCGAACAGCACGGCGACCACGGCTGCTGCTGATCCGCACACGCATTGCCACATGCAGAAGGCCGGGGCGACCCGGCCTTCGTTGTTCCGGCCTCATGCTCATGAGGGTCGTGAGGGCTTAGGGGGCTTGTGGGAGCTGAGTCCCGAGTGGGCCCCTCCACCGCTGACTGCCTCTGCCCGCCGTTGCCCCACGCCGCAGGCAGCTGGGTTACGCTGCGCATCGCCCCACACCTTCACAACCGGAGTGTTTCGATGGAACAGATCTTTGGCGGCGGCATCCTCTGGACCTTGCTGATCGGCTTCCTCGCCGGCCTGCTCGCGCGGGCACTCAAGCCCGGCAATGACAAGCTCGGCTTCTTCATGACCATCGTGCTGGGCATCCTGGGCGCCTTGCTGGCCCGTTTCATCGGGGGCGCGCTGGGCTGGTATGCCCCCGGCGAGCCGGCGGGCTTCATCGCCTCGGTCGTCGGCGCCATCGTGCTGCTGGTCATCTACGCGATGGTGAAGAAAAAACGCTGAGCCACCCCGACAGCAGAACGAAAAAGCCCCGCCGTGCGGGGCTTTTTCTTGCGCCCGCGCAACGCGGGCGACCGCTTTCATAAATCTTCATTCTCCTGTCAGGCGCTTCATCGAGACCCGCGATGGAATGACGCTCCCTTCCAAGGAGTCATGCCATGCGTCGTTCCCTGCTGTTGCCCTTCCTCGTCATGTCTACCGTTGCGCACGCGGCGGAGCCATCTGCCAGCGCCCCCGTCGTGCCGGAAGCCTATCGCCCGCCCGTGCCGATGCAGGACGGCTGGCAGACCGCCGACGCCCGTCGCGACGGCTGGCAGCTTGATCGCCTGCAGGCACTGGAGGCGGCCATCGCCAAGGGGGATTACCCGGGGGTCACCAGTATCGTCATCGCCCACCAGGGCAAGCTGGTGTACGAGCGCTACTTCAACGGCGGCGGCCCGGATGTGCTCAACGACACGCGTTCGGCCACCAAGAGCGTCACCGCCCTGCTGCTGGGGGCGGCGATCGATCAAGGGCACCTCCCGGGTGCGCAGGCGACTGTGTACCCCTACTTCGCCGACAGGCAACCGTGGCAGAACCCCAGTCCGCGCAAGCAGCGGATGACGCTGGAAGACCTGCTCACGATGAGCTCGGCCTGGGAGTGCGACGACGAAAACCCGTTCTCCGCCGGCAACGAAGAACGCATGTACGTGAGCGAGGACTGGACCCGGTTCGCGCTGGACCTGCCGATGCGCGGCTTCGCGCCGTGGATGACGCGCCCCGAGGACAGCCCGCATGGCCGGGCCTTTTCATACTGCACGGCGGGCAGCTTCCTGCTGGGTGCGGTGATCGAACGGGCAACCGGCAAGCCGCTGGCGGCCTTTGCTGCCGAGGCACTGGAACGCCCGCTGGGCATCCAGCAGGTCCAGTGGAACAGGTCGTCGGAGGGTGTAGGCATGGGCGGCGGCGGCACGCGCTACCGCAGTCGCGACCTGGCCAAGCTCGGGCAACTGGTGGCCGATGGTGGCCGCTGGCAGGGCCGGCAGATCATCTCCACGCCCTGGATCAACGCGGCACTGACGGTGCATGCGCAGGCGCGCGAGGATGCGGACTACGGCTACCAGTTCTGGCGGTTCCGTTTCCCGCGTGCGGAAGGAGAGCAGGCAGCGTGGGCGATGTCGGGCAACGGCGGCAACTACGTCTTCATCGTGCCCGAACGGCAGCTGGTAGTGGTGATCACGCGGACCTCGTTCAACCAGCGCAACGTGCACCCGCAGTCGCAGCAGATGTTCGGCGACTACGTGCTCAAGGCGATGCCGTAAGGCGTTCCAGCAACGCGCCGGGCACCTTGCCGTGCTCGAGCGCGACACGCCGGTTGAGCGCATCCACGCTGTGGGCGAATGCTGGCTCGGCTGCCATCGTCCTGAACAACGGCGACACCCGCAGGTAAGCCGCATCGCTGTAACCCGCATCCACCGCGTGTTGCAGCGATGCGAGCGCCGCCGCACGATCACCGGCAGCCTCGCGCAGCACGACGACTTCAAGCCAGTCGGAGGGATAGCCCGCCCCGCCTTCCAGCTCGCGGGCGATGCGGTCGGCACGCGCATGGGCCCAGACCGGATCGGCGGGGCCGGCCTGCAGCTGGGCCAGTGTCGCCGGCAGGCTTGCCTGCGGGCGCAAAGCTTCGGCCTGCCGGTAAGCCTTCAGCGCAGCGGCGGGATCGCCCCGCAGTTGCGCCAGTTCGGCAGCGAGCAAAAACAGGTCGACATGATCGGTCCCCCGTTGCATGGCCTGGTCCAACGCGGCCTGCGCTTCCGTCGTGCGGCCGTGACGGAACAGGAAACGCGGCCAGGCGATGTTGGAGAAGACGTTGTCGGGATACAGCGCGAAGCTCTGGCGATAACGCGCTTCCGCCGCCTGCGGATAGCCCAGCAGATCCAGGATGCCGGCGATCTGCACTTGCAGGTAGCGCACGCGCGCGGGATCGCCGCGCAATGATGTGTTCGCGAGCAGTGCCTGGGCGAGCAGCCCCTTGCGGTCATAGAGGTAGGCCGCGGACGCGCGGCTGTCGTCGGCGGCAGGGTCCAGCGCGACCGCACGTTCGTACCCCGCAAGCGCATCATCGATACGGCCGCGACAGTCATGCGAATACCCCAGCGCGGCGTGGGCGGTCGCACGCCTGGGCTGCGCGCGGATGGCCTGCTCGGCCAGCGCCTGCGCACGCGCCGCCCATTCCGGGGGGAAATTGAACAGACAGACCCGGGCACTGTAGGCGCGGCTCAATCCAACCAGCGCGTCCACGTTGCCGGGCTGCTCCTGCAGCGCCTGCGCGAAGAGCTCGATGGCGCGTTCGTTATCGTCGCGCTGGCCGATGCCCGCATAGTAGGCGGCGCGCTGCAGCAACGAAGGTTGGACCGGTGCGGGGGCAGCAACCTGCGGATCGGTGCGGCTGGCATGCTGCGTCCACGCCCACAGCCCCACGCAGGTCGCAAGCACTACGGCGGCTGCCACGGCCATCATCGCGGCGCGTGACCGATGCGGGCGAGATGCCGGCAGGTCGGCGGGCGCGTTGGCAGGCATCGGTTCCGGCCGAGTGCACAACTGGTACCCCTGCCCGCGCACCGACCGCAGGTAGCGCGGACGGCGTCCGTCATCCCCCAGGGCCTGGCGCAGCAGCTTCACCCGCTGGGTGACGGTCTCCTCATTGACGATCGCCGGCGCCCACACGCGCTGGATGAGCTCATCGAAACCGACGACACGGTCGCCCTGTTCCAGCAGGTGGCGCAGCAGCTGGAAGCTGAGGCCTGCCACATTGAGGAGTTCGCCGTCGCGTTCGACGCGCTGCCGCTCCAGATCGATCACCAGATCGTCCAGACGGTAGCGCGCAGCGCTCACGCCATTACTCACTGCGACCGTAGACATCCTCGAAGCGGACGATGTCGTCTTCACCCAGGTAACTGCCGGACTGAACTTCGATCAGTTCGAGCGGCACCTTGCCGGGATTCTCCAGGCGGTGCTTCACACCGAGTGGAATGTAGGTGCTCTCGTTCTCCGACAGCAGCAGCGTTTCGTCGCCGCGCGTCACCTTCGCGGTACCGCAGACCACGATCCAGTGCTCGGCGCGGTGATGATGCATCTGCAGGCTGAGCGCCGCACCCGGCTTGACCTTGATGCGCTTGACCTGATGGCGCGCACCATGGTCGACCGAGTCGTAACTGCCCCACGGGCGGTGCACCTCGCGGTGCAGGACGGCCTGGCTGCGCTGTTCCTTCTTCAACTGGGCAACGACCAGCTTGACGTCCTGGACACGGTCCTTGCGTGCGACCAGCACCGCGTCGTCCGTTTCGACCACCACGATATCGTCCACACCCACCAGCGCGACCAGGCGCTGCGCGTAGGCATAGCTGTTGCGACTGTCCACGGCGATGACGTCGCCGTGGTGTGCATTGCCGTCGGCATCGCGCTCCGCGACGTCCCACAGCGCGGACCAGCTGCCGACGTCGTTCCAGCCGATGTCGACCGGCAGCACCATCGCATGCCGGGTCTTCTCGAAGACGGCGTAGTCGATCGAATCGGATGGACAAGCCGCAAACGAATCCTTGTCGAGGCGGACGAAATCGCCGTCGTACCGGGCCGCTTCATGCGCAGCACGGACGGCTTTGACGATGTCAGGGCGGAACCGCGCAAGTTCTTCCAGATAGCGGCTGGCACGGAACAGGAACATGCCGCTGTTCCAGTAGTAACCGCCCGCATCCAGGTAAGACTGCGCGGTCGCTGCATCGGGCTTCTCGATGAAACGCGACACCTTGCGCAGGCCGTCGCCTGCTTCCGCGTGGATGTAGCCGAAGCCCGTTTCGGGCGCGTCGGGCACGATACCGAACGTCACCAGTGCGCCGGCATCCGCAGCAGCGGATGCGTCGCGTACGGCTTGCTGGAAACCCCGCACATCGCGGACCACATGGTCGGACGGCAGTACGAGCAGCAGCGGATCGGCGCCGTCCATCATCGCCTGCAGCGCTGCCGCGGCAATCGCCGGGGCGGTGTTGCGGCCGACGGGCTCGAGCAGGATCGCCGGTACCGGCGCACCGATCTGTCGCAGCTGTTCGGCGACCAGGAAACGGTGTTCTTCATTCGCGACCACGATGGGCGCGCGTTCGGCGATGGCTTCCACGCGGCGCCACGTCGCCTGCACCATCGTGTCGTCACCGACGAGCGGCAGGAACTGCTTGGGATAGGCCTCGCGCGACAGTGGCCACAGGCGCGTGCCGGAGCCGCCGGACAGCAGCACGGGTTGGAGAGGGGCCATGCAAGCCTCGCAAGTCGATAGGTCGCCAGTTTACCCTGTAGGCCTTATCGCCTCTGCATGGCCGCGACTGCATGAACCCAACGATTCAGGACCCCTCGGGGCGTGGCGCCCAGCGCCTGGAATGGGCGCGCGGCGCACTCGGCGACCCCTACGCGCAGCTCGAACGCGCCTCGATGGATGCCGGCTATCGCAGCTACTGGCGCAGCCTGGGCGACGGGCCGGGGCGGATCGTCATGGATTCGCCACCCGGACTCGAGGACGTGCGGCCCTGGCTGGCGATGCGCGAACTGCTGGCCTCCGGCGACGTACGCGTGCCGGAGGTACTGGCCATCGACACGGACCTCGGCTTCCTGCTGCTGGAAGACCTGGGCGGCCCGACACTGGCGCACGTGATCAGCGACGACAATGCCGACACCTGGTTCGATGCTGCCATCGATCAGTTGCTGCGCCTGCAGGCCATCGCGCCGCCCGACGGCATGGGCGAGTTCGGCGAAGCGCTACTGCAACGCGATGCCGGCCTGTTCGACGAATGGTTCCTTCGCCGTCACCTGGGCCTGACGCTGGACTGCAGCGAGATGGAAGGGCTGGAACTGTCCCAGCGCCGGTTGATGGACAACGCACTGTCACAGGCGCGCGTGCTGACCCACCGCGACTTCATGCCGCGCAACCTGATGCCGGTGACGCCGGGGCCGGCCGTGATCGATTTCCAGGATTGCGTGCGCGGTCCCGTCGCCTACGACGCCATGAGCCTGTTCAAGGATGCGTTCCTGAGCTGGCCGATCGAACGCGTGGATGGCTGGCTGGCGCGCTACCACGCCCGTGCCACGCGCGCCGGATTGCCGGTGCCGGAACTCAAGGTGTTCCTGCGCGATGCGGACTGGATGGGCATCCAGCGGCACCTGAAGATCCTGGGCATCTTCTCCCGCTTGCACTACCGCGACGGCAAGACCCGCTACCTGCCCGACGTACCTCGTTTCATTCGCTATCTGGACGAGGTACTGCCGCGCTATCCGGAGCTGTCGGGGCTGCGCACGCTGCTCGATGCACGCATCAAACCCGTGCTGCACGCGCGTGGTGAAATCGCATGAAGGCACTGGTGTTCGCGGCAGGACTCGGCGAGCGCATGCGTCCGCTGACCGACCACACGCCCAAGCCGTTGATCGAAGCCGGCGGCAAGCCGCTGATCGTCTGGCATCTGGAGAAGCTGGCGGCGATGGGCGTGGAGGACGTGGTGGTCAACACCAGTTGGCTGGCCGATCGCTTTCCCGCCGTGCTTGGCGACGGTACGCGCTGGGGTCTTCGGCTGCACTACCTGCACGAAGGCGACACGCCCCTGGAAACAGGGGGCGGCATGCTCAACGCGCGGCCGTTACTGGGTGAAGCGCCGTTCCTGCTGGTGAACGGCGATATCTGGACCGACTTCGACTTCGCACAACTACCGCGCGAGCCCACAGGGCTGGCGCACCTGGCGCTGGTCGATCCGCCCGGGTTCGCACCGCGCGGGGATTTCGCGCTCGACGACGCCGGCCACCTGCATCGCGAAGGCGATCATCGACTGACGTACGCCGGTCTCGGCATTTACCGTCCCGCGTTGCTCGACGACTGGCCGCGACACGCCGCCGGTCAGATCCGCGAGACCGCCAACGGCAAGCCGCGCTTCCCCTTGCTTCCGCTGCTGCATGCGGGCATGGCCGCTGACCGCGTGACGGGTGAGCGCCTGCACGGGCGATGGACCGACGTAGGCACGCCGCAGCGCCTTGCGGAACTGAACGCCGACCTCGCCGCCACCTGACTGCGCTGCGACGGTTTCAAGTCCAGGCACGTATCCCCCGCATGGACTCAGCCGTCGCTCCGGAAGACGAATCAGCACTGGTCAGGAAGGCACGCCGGGGTGATGCGTCCGCGTTCGCGGCGCTGTACCACCAGCATGCGAGCGCGGTGCATACGCTGGCCTACCGCGTGACAGGCAACACCGCAACGGCGGAAGACATCACACAGGACACGTTCCTTCGCATGGTCCAGTTCCTCAGCGGCCTGCGCGATGGTGAACCGCTCAGGCCATGGCTGAAGCGCGTCGCCGCGAACGCCGCCATCGACCACCTGCGCCGGACCGGCCGCCTGGTGCAGGACGATGCCATCGAGACACGGATCCACGCGACGGGCCACCCGTCCGATCTGGCGGAAGCCGACGGTCTGCTGCGACGCCTCGGCGCTGCCGAACGTACCGTGGTGTGGCTGCATGAAATGGAAGGCTGGTCGCACCAGGAACTGGCGACCCGCTTCAAGCGCAGCGAAAGCTGGTCGAAATCCATCCTTGCGAGGGCGCTCTCGCGCCTGCGCAACGAGATCAATCCTGTGGAGGAATCGGACGATGGCGTCTGACGACATCATGCAACACATGCGGCGCGCACCCGAGGTCCCGCCGGCCGACGCGCTGTGGCCGCGCCTGCTCGCCGAGCAGACGCGGCGTACGCGCCGCCGACGCGCGATCGCCGGGGTTTCGGCCTCTGCGATGGCCGTGGTCCTGATGGTTTTCATGGCCCGGCCCCTGTTCGTGGAACCGCACGAAACCGGGATGGTCGCCGTGCAGCCGCAAGAGCCGCCGGCCGACCTGCAGGCCGATGTACGTGCACTGGACCAGGCTTTGCAGGCCGCCTACAACCGCGGCGCGAGCGACTCCGAGGTCGCGCCAATGTGGGAAACACGCCGCGCCCTGGTCGCGAAAATGGGGATGTAACCATGCAATCGAACCTTCAAGGAGACCACGCCATGCCCCTTCCTACCGTACGCGCGGGTTTCGCGTGCCTGTTGTTGTTGATGGCCAGCCATGCCAGTGCCCGCAATGACGTACTTCCCGCGCTCGACCCTTCACCGGCCCCTCCGCGTGCGTGCGGTTTCATCACCACGGATGCGGGCGTGCTGCCGGAGAGCCGGGATGTCTTCCGTGGCCACATCACGCAGATCAACGGCGAATCGCCCAAGTCCTTGCCCCTGGCTTACCGCATGCAGCCCGGCAAGCATGTCCTGGTCATCGCCGAGGACATTCCGCGATACCGCATCGGACGCGCACAGGTCGTCCAGATGCAGCGCATGCAGCGTGTCCGCAACTTCAGCGGGTACTACAAGACCTTGGTCGTCGATGTGCGGCCGGACACGTCGTACCGCATCGGGGTACGCCTGATCCGCGACAAACTGGACACGGCGAGCATTCGCGACAATGCGTACTGGGAACCGGTGGTATGGGAAGAGCGGCATCAGGCATGTCCATGACCTGCCACGCACCACGACACCCCGGCCAACAGGGAGGCGCATACCCGTGAACGCATCGCAGTACCCATCGCGCAGGCGCCGACGGCTGGCCCTGGCGCTTTTCACCTGCGGCTCGATCTGCACCGGGCACGCATTCGCGACGGACAACGCCCCGTTGGCGGCAACGCGCGTCGAACCTGCCGGCAAGCACATGCCGGCCGTCGACCTGGGCGCCGTGATCGACGTGCGACGGGCCGGTGAGGACGGCGCCCGTGTGCTCGCGGTGACACCGGGAGGCGTCGCTGCCAGCGCCGGCTTGCGCGCCGGCGACGTGCTGAAGGCGATCAACGGCCACCGCTTGACCAAGCCCGGTGATGCCGCCAGCGCGCTGTCTGCGGCCCTGCGCGCGGATGCGTCGGACATCGACATGGAGGTGATGCGGGAAGGCAAGCCCTTGCGGCTGTCCGGCAAGGCGAAGGTGGTGCCCGGCTTCGCGGCAGGCGCCTGCGGTTACGTCTCCGACCAGCAGGGCGTCGTGCCGCGTGGTGATGACGTCTTCCGTGTCGAGATCACCCAGGTCGAAGGGCTCAGCACACCCTCGAGCCCCACCAACCGTCATCGCGTGGCTGCCGGGAGGCGGGTCATCGTGGTCCGCGAGCTCATTCCGGCGACGCAGTTGACCACGTCCCAGAACGTGCAGATCGCGCGCATGAAGAAGTTCGCGTTCGCCCGGTCCTACAAGGCCGTGGTGATCGATATCGCGCCCGGCACCAGCTATCGCATCGGTGCGCGGCTGATGCGCGATCGCCTGGATGCGGACAGCATCCGTGCCAACGCTTACTGGCAGCCCGTCGTATGGGCCGAAGTCGCAGAAACCTGCCCCTGAGCCGGGCAGGCCACGCCGTTATCCAGAACCCAGTGCCTGGCGAAGGAACGGCACGGTGACCCGTCGCTGAGCGGCGAGCGACGCCCGGTCCAGGCGATCCAGCAAGGCAACGAGCGCGCCCAGGTCGCGGTCGGTGCGGGTGAGCAGCCAGTCCAGTGCTGCGTCGTCCACCAGCAGCCCGCGCCGTTGCGCGCGATCGCGCAATACCTCGCGGCGCCCTTCGTCGTCGAGCGGACGCAGCATGAAACGCAGGCATTGCTGCAGACGGGAACGCAGATCGGGCAACGCCAGGCCGATGTCATCCGGAATGCCGCGCGCGGTGTACAGCACGTTCAAGCCCGACGTGCGGGCGCGGTTGTGGAAGTCGAACAGCGCCACTTCGTCTTCCCGCGCACCTGCGATCGCATCCACGCCATCCAGCGCGACCACGTCATGCCCCTCCAGCGCGTCCAGCGCGTCGCGCAGGCGACCCGCGGCTGCAGCCATCGGCAGGTAGGCGGCGCGACGATGCTGCTGTTCGGCGGCGGCGCACACCGCCAGTGCGAGGTGGGTCTTCCCGGTCCTTGTCGCGCCGGACAGGTACACCCAGTCGGCGCCCTGCATGGCAGCCAACGCTTCAAGTGCCGCGAGCGCACCCTCGGGCTGGCCCACGAAGCTCTCGAAGCGCTGGTCGGGGGGATAACGCAGTGCCAGCGGCAACTGCGGACCGAGACCCGTCACCTGCATGCCGCTGCTCACGGGAGTTCGATGTCGCGCACCGCCGCCTGGTCCACGCTGCCCTTGTCGATGTACGAGTCGAGCACGATGGAAGGGCGGTCGCCCGCATACAGGCGACTCTGCGTGTAGCGCTCGTGCGCGAAGCGCAGCAGGACGTTGGCGATCGCCGCCACCGGCAGCGCGAGCAGCATGCCGAGGAAACCGAACAGCTGGCCGCCGGCCATGATGGCGAAGATCACCGCCACCGGATGCAGGCCGATGCGGTCGCCGACGATACGCGGGGTCAGCACATAGCCTTCCAGCATCTGGCCGACCACGAACACGCCCATCACCATGGCCACCAGCGACCAGTCGCCGCCGGACTGCACCAGCGCGGCGATCACGCCCAGCACGATGCCGGTGGCGGTGCCCAGGTACGGCACGAAGCTGATCAGGCCGGCGATGATGCCGACCAGCAGGCCCACCTTCAGGCCGACCACCGACAGACCGATCGCGTAGATCGCGCCCAGCGCCAGCATCACCAGGAACTGCCCGCGCAGGAACGCCCCGAGCACTTCATTCGACTCCACCGCCAGACGCGTGACGGTGGCGATGTGGTCGCGCGGCACCAGCGCGGCGATGCGCTCGACCAGCAGGTCCCAGTCGCGCAGGAAGTAGAACGTCAGGATCGGCAGCAGCACCAGGTTGGCCACCCATGCCATCACCGCGAACCCGGAGCGCGAGAAATAGCCGAACATCGTGGCCGCGACGCCGCCAGCCTGTTGCCAATGGCCTCGCACCCATTCCGTCAGGCGGTCGGGATCGAGCCAGGCGACCAGTTCCAATCCGGTGCGGCGCTCGACCCATGGCAACGCCGTCTGCACGAACCAGTCGCGGTACGCCGGCATCGATTCGATCACCGTCACCACCTGCCGTTCGATCATCGGCACCAGGATCACCAGCGCCAGCGTGAGCAGCAACAGCATCAGCGTGAACACCAGCACGACCGCCGTGGTGCGCGAGCGCCCGCGGCGTTCAAGCCGGTCCACCCAGGGATCGCCCAGCCATCCGAGTAGCGCGGCGCAGACGAACGGCGTGAGTACCGGCGCCAGCAGCCAGATCAGCCAGCCGACGATCAACGCGATCAGCAGCCATTGCCAGCGGCGGGCCAGCGTACCGGCAGGCGTGGAGGAAAGATCCATGCAGCGTCCTTGTGTCAGCGCATCTGGTAGGCCGGCGGCTCGCCTTCGCCGCCGGTGAAGGGAGCTTCGTCGCCCAGGGTGCGGCGGAAGCCGGCCAGACCCGAAACCAGTTCCAGGTCGAGCTCCAGCACATCGCCACTGGCACGCACGGGCGTGATGCGGCGGACCACGGCCATCTTCTGCAGATGACCGGTCAGGCGCAGGTAGTCATCGGTGTTGCGGATGCCGGTGAACAGCACGCGGTAGGTGCCAGCCGGGCCTGCGCTGCCGCGCTTGCCGTAGCGCTTCACCAGCGCATCGGCGGTGCCATCGGCGCCGGACGCCATCGCGCGGCGCGCATCGGCATCAGTCACCGACCACTTCGCCAGCACCTTGCCGGCGTCGACGAACACCCAGTCGGCCGTCCAGCCACCCTTGGCGTTGCGGTAGAGCTTGCCGATCAGCTGCATCGGCGGGCTGTAGCGGGCCGAGGCTCGCGCAACGGCGGCGGTGTCCTGGCGCCAGATCGCACCGACCAGTGCCTGCTCCGCCGCGCCACCGGCCGGCAGGCCAAGCCCGTAACCGCGCTCGATGGCGCGGTTGAGCAGCGGCCGCGCGGCATTGGACTGCGGCAGCCCGACCAGACGCGGACCACTGCCATCGTTGATCGCCAGCCAGACCACCGGCTTGGGACGCGGCTGCGGCCATACCGGCAGACCCAACGCGCCGGCCAAGCCATTGACCTGGTCGGCATCGAAGCGCACCACCAGGGTCGTGCGGAAGGTCGGCGCACCCGTGGCCGACGTGCCCTGGTCCTGGCGGTAGTCGTAACCTTCCACGTAATCCTTGGCGTTGCGCAGTTCAGCGCCGACGCCGGGACGCGACATCGCCCCGCGGTCGCCCGACAGCTTGCCCAGCACGGTGCCCAGCGCGCGCGCGAAACCGCCCTGGCGCTCCGCTTCGCCCTGCCCGTTGACCGGCACCTCCGCCTGGTACAGCCCGCGTGCGGAGACCGCGTCGCCTTCCGTGCGCAGGCCGGACTGGGCCTGCACGGGCGACGTCGTGGTCAGTGCCGCCACCAGCAATGCGGTGGCGAGTGCGATACCTGGGATCCGGCGCATCGAGCGTCCTTGAGCTCTACAGACCCGGCGAATTGTTGCCCGAATGACCCGATACCGCCAACGGCACCCGTTCAGGACGGTCGCTCGGACCATCGATTCCTTTAAAATCACGCCTCTTGCCCCACCGACGACCGCCCGTGACCCAGCCGACGCCTTCCGCCCCCACCCCGATGACCTATCGCGACGCGGGTGTCGACATCGACGCCGGCAACGAATTGGTCGAACGCATCAAGCCGCTGGTGAAGCGCAGCTTCCGGCCGGAGGTGATGGGCGGGCTGGGCGGCTTCGGCGCGCTGTTCGACCTGTCAGGCAAGTATCGGGAACCCGTACTGGTCTCCGGCACCGACGGCGTAGGTACCAAGCTGAAGCTGGCGCAGCAGCTCGGCCGCCACGACACCATCGGCATCGACCTGGTCGCCATGTGCGTGAACGACGTGCTGGTGCAGGGTGCCGAGCCGCTGTTCTTCCTCGACTACTTCGCCACCGGCAAGCTCGATGTGGACACCACGGTCGCCGTGGTCGGCGGCATCGCCAAGGGCTGCGAACTGTCCGGCTGCGCACTGATCGGTGGCGAGACCGCCGAGATGCCCGACATGTACGGTCCGGGCGAATACGACCTGGCTGGCTTCTGCGTGGCGGCGGTGGAAAAGTCGCGCCTGCTGGACGGTGCCAAGGTGCGCGCCGGCGACGTGCTGATCGGCATCGCCTCCAGTGGTCCGCATTCCAACGGTTATTCGCTGGTCCGCCGCATCTACGATCGCGCCGGCCGCCCGGCCGACATCGACGTCGGCGGCGTAAAGCTCGCTGACGCATTGATGGCACCCACCACCCTGTACGTGAAGCCGATCCTGGAACTGTTGCAGGCGCACGACCTGCACGGCATGGCGCACATCACCGGCGGCGGCCTGACCGAGAACATCATCCGCGTGATCCCCGAGGGCCTGGGCCTGCAGATCGACGCCAGCGCGTGGACGCTGCCGCCGGTGTTCGACTGGCTGCAGCGTGAAGGCGCGGTCGAGAACAGCGAGATGTGGCGCACCTTCAACTGCGGCATCGGCTTCGTGCTGGTGGTCGCTCCGGACCAGTTGGCCGCCGTGCAGGCGGACCTGGCTCGCCTGCACTTGACGCACTGGCAGATCGGCGAAGTCGTCACCGCCACCGGCGGCGAACGCGTCCGCATCGGCTGAGCGTGGCATGCCGCGCAGCAAGGGGATCGTCTTCGGACTGACGCTGGCGGTATTCGCCGCCAGCTGGATCGCGCCGCGCTGGCCGGTCGAACAGGCCATGCACAGCAGCCTGACCGTGCTCGGACTGGCATGGCTGTGGTGGCACGACCGGCGATGGCCGTTGCGGCCGGCACACTTCGCGCTGATCTGCGCTTTCGTCGTCGCGCATTGCATCGGCGCGCGCTGGCTGTATTCGTACGTGCCCTACGACGCCTGGTTGCAGGCCACGATGGGCTGGTCGCCCGCGGAAGCCTTCGGCTGGCAGCGCAACCACTTCGACCGCTTCATCCACCTGATGTACGGCGTCTGCTTCACCCCCGCCGTCTGGCACTGGCTGCGGCAGCGCTGGCCGGCGCTGCCCCTCGGGCACGCCTTCACCCTGGCGGTGATGCTGATCATGTGCACCAGCCTGGTGTACGAGTGGCTGGAATGGGGCATCGCATTGACGATGTCGCCCGAGGCCGCCGAGTCCTACAACGGCCAGCAGGGCGACGTGTGGGATGCCCACGCCGACATGCTGCTGGCGACCCTGGGCGCCCTGCTTGTCTGGCCGCTGGCCCGCTCAGAACGCAAGGGAGCGCCGGCGTGACCGCGCGCATTGCGGTACTGGCGTCGGGTCGTGGCAGCAACCTGCACGCGATCCTGCAAGCCATCGATGCCGGCTCGTTGGATGCCGAGGTCGTGGGCGTGTTTTCCGACAAACCGAACGCCCCTGCCCTGCGACAGGTACCACGCGATCGCCGCTGGAGCGCGCGTCCCGCCTCCTTCCCGGATCGCGCCGCCTACGAGGCCGCCCTGGCGGACGCCGTCGCCGCGGCCCGCCCGGACTGGGTGGTCTGCGCCGGTTACATGCGCATCCTGGGGGACGCGTTCATCGCCCGCTTTCGGGGCCGTTTGCTCAACATCCATCCGTCGCTGTTGCCCAGATACCGCGGCCTGCATACCCATGCCCGCGCCATCGAAGCCGGCGACCCGGAGCATGGCGCCAGCGTCCACTTCGTCATTCCTGAACTGGATGCCGGTGCCGTCATCGCCCAGGTGAGGGTGCCAATCCTTCCTGGCGATACTGCGGAAGCCTTGGCCACACGGCTGTTGCCGCGCGAGCACGCCCTGCTGCTGGCGGTACTGCGGCTCGCGGCCTCGGGCGGCCTGGCTGAACAGGGCGACATCACGCTCTGTCACGGTCAGCCGCTATTAAATGCCCTGTCCCTAGATTCAGCCGACCGTTTGCTGCCCTGAGCCGCACTTCCCCGATGTTGTCCCCCGTCCGCTCCCTGCTGCTCGGCCTCGTCTTGGCCGGCTCCTCTGCGCCCGCACTGGCGCTGGAGCCGTTCGTGGCCAGCTATCAGGCTTACAACGAGGGCAAGCTGGCGGGCAGCGCGAGCATGAAGGTGGTGCCCAAGGCAGGCAGCCAATGGCAGATCGACCTGAACGTGAAAGGCACGCGCGGCTTCGCGAGACTGGCCGGGCTGAACATCGAACAGAGCACCGTCTTCGACACCGCCGACGGACAGTTCCGACCGCTCAGCCAGGCCACCGTCCGCCACGCCCTGTTCATGGGCAAGCGGATGGTCGGCACCTACGACTGGAAGGCCCGCACCGCGCAGTGGCAGGGCGACATCAAGAAAAACCGGCGCGCGCCCTTGCCGCTGCAGCCGGGTGATCTGAGCGCGTTGCTGATGAACCTGGCGGTGATCCGCGATGCAGCCCCCGGCAAGCAGCTCGACTACCGGGTGGTGGACAATGGGCGTGTACGCGAATACCGGTACGTCGTATCAGCAGAACCGGAAAACGTGACCGTTGAAGACCTCAGCTACAGCGCCCTGCGCGTGAGCCGGGCGAACGGCGGCAACGACGAAACCATCTTCTGGGTCGCCGATGGCGTGCCCACCCCCGTGCGCATCCTGCAGCGGGAAGACGGACAGGACGGCGTGGACCTCCGCCTGGTCGAATACCAAGGAGCACCGTGAACATGACGAAGACTGCACTCTCCCTTCCGCGCACGCTGCTGGCCGCCGTGCTGCTTGCCGGCGCCAGCGCGCCTGCGTTGGCCGTCGAAGCCTTCACCGCGCAGTACAGTGCCAGCGCACTGGGCATGGTGGGCGAGGGCCAGATGTCGGTCGCCCCGCAGCCGGGCAACCGCTGGCAGTATTCGCTGACCGTGCGCAACCAGGCGGTCGACCTGAGCCAGAAGACCGTCTTCGACCTGCAGGAGGGCCGCATGCGCCCCCTGAGCAGCAGCGACAGCTCGCGCCTGCTCATCAAGAAAAAGAACGTCAACACGGTCTACGACTGGGGGAAGGCGCAGGCGACCTGGAACGGCGACGTGAAGCCCGACCGCGCCGGTCCCGTGAAGCTGGTGGCAGGCGACATGGACGCCCTACTGGTCAACCTGGCCATCGTGCGCGACGTCGCGGCGGGCAAACCGCTGACCTATCGCATGGTGGAAAACGGTCGCGCCAAACCGATGAATTACCAGATCGCCGGCAAGGAGCGGATCACCATCGGCGGAAAACCGCAGGACGCGACGAAGGTCGTGCGCACCGATGGCGACAAGCAGACCATTGTCTGGGTGGTAGCCGATGCGCCGGTGCCCGCGCGCATCCTGCAGCGTGAGAATGGACAGGACACCATCGATCTGACGCTCAAGTCCTGGCGCTGATGCGCCTCCGGCCGTCCTGATGCGGAAAGCCCGGCGAATGCCGGGCTTTTCTTATTCTGTGTCGGGCTGGAACACCGTCTTGCAATCCATCCGGATGGTGCCGCTGCCATTGCGCCACGCGAAGGCGTTGCACTGCCGGTTGCCGTCCTGCTTCTGCTCGACCACGACCGTGAAGATGGCCTGCGCGATCTCGCCCTGCGTCACCGTACCGTCACCGTTCCAGTCCATGTCGCGGGTGGTGATGCCATGCGTCGCGGCCGAGCCCGTGTAGTGCAGCCCCGCGACCAGCGCAAGCAATGCCACCACGATGCCGAGCAGGATCTTGCGGCGCAGCGGGAAACGCGGCCGGACGCCCGACAGCTTCGGATCGTGGCGACTCACGAGACCCGCCGGATCTTCGCGCCGAGCCCACTGAGCTTCTCTTCGATGTTTTCGTAGCCGCGATCCAGGTGGTAGATGCGGTCGATGGTGGTTTCACCCTCGGCCACCAGGCCAGCCAGGATCAGCGAGGCCGACGCGCGCAGATCGGTCGCCATCACCGGTGCTCCGCCGAGCCGCTGCACGCCGCGCACGATGGCGGTATGGCCTTCGACACGGATGTCGGCGCCCAGGCGCAACAGTTCGTTGACGTGCATGAAACGGTTTTCGAAGATCGTCTCGTTGATCACACCCACGCCATCGGCCACGCAGTTCAGCGCCATGAACTGCGCCTGCATGTCCGTCGGGAATGCCGGGTACGGCGCGGTGGTCAGATCGACCGCCTTCGGTCGCTTGCCCTGCATGTCCAGGGTGATGCTGTCGGCGGTGGTTTCGATCTTCGCGCCCGCTTCGGTGAGCTTGTCGAGCACCGCTTCCAGGGTGTCGGGGCGCGCATTCCGTGCGGTGACCTTGCCACCGGTCATCGCCGCCGCGACCAGGAAGGTGCCCGTCTCGATGCGATCCGGCACCACCGAGTGGCGTCCGCCGCCCAAGCGTTCCACGCCATGGATGGTGATGCGCGACGTACCCGCGCCTTCGATCTTCGCGCCCAGCGCGTTGAGGCATTCGGCCAGGTCGGTGACTTCCGGCTCCATCGCAGCGTTCTCCAGCACCGTGGTGCCTTCGGCCAGCGTGGCGGCCGCCATCACGTTCTCGGTGCCGGTCACGGTGACCATGTCGAACACGAAACGCGCGCCTTTCAGGCGTGCCGCGCGGGCCTTGATGTAGCCGTTCTCGACAGTGATCTCCGCACCCAGCGCCTGCAGACCCTTGATGTGCTGGTCGACCGGGCGCGAGCCGATGGCGCAACCGCCGGGCAGCGACACGACCGCAGCGCCGTGGCGCGCGACCAGCGGGCCGAGCACGAGGATCGACGCACGCATGGTCTTCACCAGCTCATACGGCGCGACGAAGCGGGTGACGGTGGTGGGATCGACGGTAATGCCGCGCCCCTTCGCCAGCGTGCCCTCGTCGATGGTGATGCCGGCACCGAGTTCGCCCAGCAGCTTGATGGTGGTCACCACGTCGTGCAGATGCGGCACGTTGGTGATCTCCACCGGCGCGTCTGCCAGCAGCGTCGCGCAGAGGATGGGGAGCACGGCGTTCTTGGCGCCGGAAATGGTGACTTCGCCGTTGAGCGTGTTGCCACCGGTGACGATGATCTTCTGCATGGAAATCCGGAAAGGAAACTGCGGGTGGGAGTCGGGATCGACGGGATCGCCGGGGATTCGCCTCAGCGGGCGGCGCCAGCCTCGTCGGGCGTTACGGTCTTGAGCTGCAACGCATGGATCGCGCCGCCCATCAGGTCGCCGAGGGTGGCGTACACCATGCGATGCCGGGCCAGCGGCAGCTTGCCGTAGAACGCGTCGGCCACCACGGTCGCTTCGAAATGGACACCATCGTCGCCCTGTACGTCGGCGCGGGCGCCCGGCAGGCCGGATTCGATCAGTTTACGGATGGTTTCGGCGTCCAACGGGCTTTCCTAATAAAATACCCGGCCATTCTACCCGCCGGCGCCCCGTCCGCATGTCCCAGCCGCTGCCCCAGACCCCATCCGTTTCGCCCGCCAGTCTGGCGGCAAGCGGTCGCCGGGTCATCGAGATCGAGGCCCGGGCGCTGGACGCATTGGCCGCCCGCATCGACGACGCCTTCGCTGCCGCCTGCCAGGCCATCCTGGCCGGCAACGGCCGCGTGGTGTGTACCGGCATGGGCAAGTCGGGCCATGTGGCGCGCAAGATCGCCGCGACGCTGGCCTCCACCGGCACGCCGGCGTTCTATGTGCACCCGGGCGAAGCGGGCCATGGCGACCTGGGCATGATCACCGATGCCGACGTGGTGCTGGCGCTGTCGTATTCGGGCGAGTCGGACGAAGTCCTGATGTTGCTGCCGGTGCTCAAGCGCCAGGGCAACACCGTCATCGGCATGACCGGCCGGCCCCAGTCCACCCTGGCGCGCGAAAGCGATGTCCATCTGGACGTCAGCGTGCCGGCCGAGGCCTGCCCGCTCGATCTGGCGCCGACCAGCAGCACCACCGCCTCGCTGGCGATGGGTGATGCGCTGGCGGTAGCCCTGCTGGATGCCCGTGGCTTCACCGCGGACGACTTCGCGCGCTCCCATCCGGCCGGCAGCCTGGGGCGACGCCTGCTGCTCCACATCACCGACGTGATGCATGCGGGCGACGACGTACCGCGCGTGGACGCGGAAGCGACGCTGAGCGAAGCGCTGATGGAGATGAGCCGCAAGCGCCTGGGCATGACCGCCGTGGTCGATGCCGATGGTCGCCTCGCCGGGCTGTTCACCGACGGCGACCTGCGCCGCACGCTCGATAATCCGGCGCTGGATGTCCGCAGCGCACGCATCGCCGATGTCATGACACGCGCACCCAAGACCATCGGCGCGGACCAGTTGGCGGTGGAAGCCGCACGCCTGATGGAGACCCACAAGATCAGCGGCCTCATCGTGGTGGACGATGACCAGCGCCCGGTCGGCGCACTCAATATTCACGACCTGTTGCGTGCCCGCGTGGTGTAACCCCTCGGGTTGCTCCGTTTCATTCCCCCTATCGCATCGACACTGCCCATGCCCCTCCGCCACCTCCACGACCTGACCGATGACGTGCTGGCCCGTGCCGCGCGCATCCGTTTGGCATGCTTCGACGTGGACGGCACCCTCACTGACGGACGGCTGTTCCTCGACAGCGAGGGCCGCGAACAGAAGGCCTTCCACGTGCAGGACGGTCAGGGTCTGGTGCTGCTGAAGCGCGCCGGGATCGAGGTGGCTTTCATCACGGCCCGGGGCGGCACGGTCGCCGTGGCCCGCGGCCGCGAACTGGGCGTGCAGGTGTTCACCGGGATCAAGGACAAGCTGGCCACCGTGGGCGAACTTGGGGCCGGACTCGGCATCGGCTTGGATCAGGTCGCCTTCATGGGTGACGACCTGCCGGATGTGCCGCCGTTCCGCGCCGTCGGACTGGCCATCGCGCCGGCCGACGCACACCCGTGGACCGCGCAGCACGCGCACTGGCGCACGCGCCGCAGCGGCGGCCAGGGCGCTGCGCGCGAAGCTTGCGACCTGCTGCTGGGCACGCAGGGCCATGCGCCCTCGTTCGAAGGAGGCACGGCATGAGCTGGCGCGTCACGCTGGGCCTGGTGCTGCTGGTCGCCGCCATCGTGAGTGGCTGGTCCGCCTGGAAGAACCGCGACATTCCCGCACCGAACCGCGTGGTCGCCGACCGGTCCGACTACGTGATGCGCGACTTCGAGATGATCGCGCTGAACAGCGAAGGCCAGGAAGCGGTGGCGGTGCGTGCGCCGGAAATGGCGCGTAATCCGCAGGACCAGACCTACGACATCACGACGCCGCTGTTCCTGCTGCCGGAAGAAGAAGGCCGTTCCTGGGAGCTGCGCGCCAAGACGGGCTGGCTCAGTGCCAAGGGCGAGGAGATGCGCTTGCGCGGCGATGTGCATGGTGCACCTCCCCAGGGCGGCGCCCAACAGATCCACTTCAAGACCCAGTCGCTGAACGTCTACCCCGATCGCGACCTGGCCACGAGCGATGAGCTCGTGACCCTCACCCAGCCAGGCTCTAGACTGAGCGGCATTGGTTTCGAGACGAACCTCAAGACCAAGGACTACATTTTCAAATCCCAGGTGAAATCGACCTATGAACCGCGCACTGCTCGTTAGCATCGCCTTGCTGCTGGCCACGGCGCCCGCCATGGGTGCCTTGGCCAAGTCCAGCGACCGCAACCAGTCCACCACCATCGATGCCGGCCACTCCAACGGCAACCTGGAAGGCAATGGCAAGACGGTGCTGTCCCAGGGCGTGCTCATCACCCAAGGCAGCTTGAAGATCGAATCCGCCGCCGCCGACGTCTACATGGCGGACGGTGAGATCGCGCGCGCGGTTTTCACAGGCAAGCAGGTCAAGTTGCGGCAGCAGTTGGATGACGGCACCTGGATGGATGCGACGGCGGACACCGTCGACTACGACCTGCGCAAGGAGACGCTGACCATGACTGGCAACTACACCGTCAAGACAGCGCGCGGCTCGAACAGCGGCCAGCGCATGACGTACAACCTGAAGTCCGGCAACGTGGAAAGCGGTGGCGATGGATCGCGCGTGATCACCGTCATCCCGCCCAAGTCCGCGCAGCCGGCACAGGGCAAGAACTGATGCTCACCGCGAAGGGGCTGCGCAAGCGCTACAAGCAGCGCGAGGTCGTCGCCGACTTCGGCCTGACCCTGCAGCCGGGCGAAGTGGTCGGCCTGCTCGGCCCGAACGGCGCCGGCAAGACCACCTGCTTCTACATGATCGTGGGCCTGGTGGCCGCCGATGCCGGCAGCATCGAACTGGACGGCCAGGACATCACCGCGCAACCCATGTACCAGCGCGCCAAGCTCGGCGTGGGCTACCTGCCGCAGGAACCCTCCGTGTTCCGCAAGTTGAGCGTGGCCGACAACATCCGTCTGGTGCTGGAACTGCGCGAAGACCTGGACAGCGCCGGCATCGAGCGCGAACTGGCCTCGCTGCTGGACGAACTGCAGGTCACCCACGTGGCCGACCAGCTGGGCGCCAGCCTCTCCGGTGGCGAGCGCCGTCGCGTCGAAATCGCCCGCGCCCTCGCCGCCCGTCCCCGCCTGATGCTGCTGGACGAACCCTTCGCCGGCGTCGACCCTATCTCCGTCGGCGAGATCCAGCGCATCGTGAAACATCTGAAGGATCGCGGCATCGGCGTGCTCATCACCGACCACAACGTGCGCGAAACCTTGGGAATCTGCGACCGGGCGTATATCCTCAATGCCGGTAGCGTTCTGGCGCAGGGGGCCCCGGACGCGTTGCTGGCCAATCCGGACGTACGCCGGGTCTATCTGGGCGAAACCTTCCGCCTGTGATCCCCGTCGGCGGCCCTTGGCTGCCTTACGGGTTTCCAAGGTCGGGAATGAAGCCACGCCTGCAGACATCGCTGGGACAGCATCTGGTCATGACGCCGCAGTTGCGTCAGGCCATCCGGTTGCTGCAGATGTCCACCGCCGAACTCGAGATCGAGCTGACCGAGGCCGTCGAGACGAACCCGCTGCTCGACTGGAGCGAACCGGAAGAAGAGCCGGCGCAGATCCGCGGCAGCGACGACGACCAGCCGCCCGCCGAACCGGCGCCTGAAGCGGCACGCGAGCCCGCCGAGGATCGCGACGACTGGTCGCCGGACGAAGGCCCTTGGACAACGTCCGGCAGCGGCGGTTCGTTCGACGACGACGAGGATGGCAGCCCTGCCGAACGCGTGGCGGAAGCCGACACGCTGCACGGCCACCTGTTGTGGCAACTCCATCTGTCGCATCTCTCCGCACGCGATCGCCGCATCGGCGCCACGCTGATCGATGCGCTGGAAGACGACGGTTATCTGCGCGAGCCGCTGCCCGGCATCGTGCAGGCACTGCGCCCGGACATCGAAGCGAACGAGGACGAAGTCCTTGTCGTGCTGCGACAGATCCAGCGCTTCGATCCGGTCGGCGTCGCGGCGCGCACGCTCGGCGAATGCCTGCATTTGCAACTGGCGGTCATGAGCGATGACACGCCCGGCAAGGCGTTGGCGCTGCGCATCGCCGATACCGCCCTGGAGCGCCTGCCCCGCAGCGGCGTGGCCGGGATCGCGCAGGAACTGAAGCGCTCTGTCGCCGAGGTGGAAGAAGCCGTGCAGCTGCTGCGCACGCTCGACCCCAAGCCGGGCGCGCAGGTCGGCGATCTCTCGCACGACACCTACGTGGTGCCGGACTGCGTGGTGTGGCGCCAGCGTGGCGTGTGGCGCGCCGCGTTGTCCGGCAACACGTTGCCGCGCATCACCATCCATCGCGGTTACGAACAGATGATCCGCCAATGCGGCGACAGTGATGCCGGTTACCTCAAGGCGCAGTTGCAGGAAGCCCGCTGGTTACTCAAGAGCGTCGAGGCCCGCGGCGACACGCTGTTGAAAGTGATGCGCTGCCTGCTGCACCAGCAGGCCGGCTTCCTGGAGTTCGGCGAACAGGCCCTGCGCCCGCTGACCTTGCGCGATGTCGCCGAAGAGGTCGGCCTGCACGAATCGACGGTATCGCGCGCGATCGCCCGCAAGTACGTGCGCACGCCGCGCGGCACACTGCCGATGCGCGCCTTCTTCGCCTCCGGCATCGACACCGAGGGCGGCGGCGAAGCGTCCAGCACGGCCATCCAGGCCATGATCCGTCGACTGGTCGATGGCGAGAATCCGCGCAAGCCACTGTCCGATGCGAAGCTGGCGGACCTGCTGAAGGCGTCCGGCATTCCGGTGGCACGACGGACCGTGGCCAAGTACCGCGAAGCACTCAACATCCTGTCATCGCACGAGCGCGTGCGGATCGCCTGAACCGCACCGGTTCGACACAGGATCCGTGATCCCGTTCCCGGCGCGCGAAACGGTTTCCTAACACTCCGCCATGCGATCGAAAAAAGAAACCCGCGACGGTTGATAGTTGCCGCGGACGGGTCCATCTTTGTCTTGCAGGCGTCGCCTGCCATCGCCACCGGCACAGGAGCATCCACGGAACCCCAGACCCTGCCGCGTTGTCATTCCTGACACGCTCCGCGCCACGCGCGCGGTTCTAACGACCCGAAGGAGGCATACATGCGTATCGAGACTTACGGCCATGAAATCGAAGTCACTCCCGCCCTGCGCGAATACGTCGAAACCAAACTGAGGCGGTTGGAGCGCCACTTCGAGCAACCCTGCGAAGTCCGTGCGCAACTGGGCACCCGTAAACCCGACTACCTGGCCGAGGCCACCGTCAATGTCTCCGGCCGCAGGCTGCATGCCGATGCCGGTGCGCAGGACATGTACGCCGCCATCGACATCCTCGCCGACAAGCTCGACCGCCTGCTGGTCAAGCACAAGGAAAAGCGCACCGACGTCCAGCGCCACGGCGCACGCGGCGAACTGATCGGCTGATCCAGATCCACCCTCGACATGGGTCGCTCCGCGTCGCGGAGCGACCCCGTCGCACCCCCTATCGCATTCTGCGCATCGCGGCCTTGCAGTCGCATGCCACCGGCCCGGCCTTTACACTGGCCCTTGCCACCCCGGGCGGTCTTTGTCGACCGCGTGTCGCGCGCACGCGCTGCCCGGAGGGGTGATCCCTTCCTGCCGGCTGCCTCCGCATGATGAATACCAGCATCACCGCCCGTGAACTGTTCGACCAGCAGAAGGACAAGCTGGCGCTGCGCTGGCTCGCGGGGCAGAAGGGCGAAAAACGCGTGCTGGAATCCGGCGACACGGTCTCGCGACGTCCTTCGCTGGCGGGCTATCTCAATGCCGTCTATCCCAACAAGGTCCAGATCCTCGGCACCGAGGAACTGACCTGGCTCGATTCGCTCGACTCACGCCAGCGTTGGGAGACGATCGAGAAGATCGTGCAGGCCAAGCCACTGGCGCTGGTCATCAGCAAGAGCCAGTCCTGCCCCGAGGACCTGCGCGAGGCCGCGAACGAGAACGACACGCCGCTGTGGGGGTCTCCGAAGCGCGGGCATGAACTGCTCAATCATCTTTCCTACCACCTCGCGCGTACGCTGGCGCCGCGGGTGACGCTGCATGGCGTCTTCATGGAAATCTATTCGATCGGCGTGCTGATCACCGGCGAAGCGGGTTCGGGCAAGAGCGAACTGGCGCTGGAACTGCTGAGCCGCGGCCACCGCCTGGTCGCCGACGACGCGCCCGAGTTCACCCAGATCGCGCCGGACGTGCTGGACGGCACCTGCCCGGAACTGCTGCAGGACCTGTTGGAAGTGCGCGGCCTGGGCGTGCTCAACGTGCGCGAGATGTTCGGCGACACCGCAGTGAAGAAGAACAAGTACCTGCGCCTGATCGTGCACCTCACGCGCCCGATGACCGAGCCCAATCCGCACGGCTACGAGCGCCTGACAGGCGACTCCGGCACCCGCCACGTGCTGGACCTCGACGTGCCGCTGATCACCCTGCCGGTGATGCCCGGCCGCAACCTGGCCGTGCTGACCGAGGCCGCCACGCGCCTGCATATCCTGCGGACCAAGGGCATCGACCCGGCCGCGATGTTCATCGCCCGGCACAGCAACCTGCTGGAGCGCAGCACGCCATGACGCCGGCCGCCCCCCCGTCCACCGACCTGCATGATGACCCCGGCGCCGTCACGCCGGCGGCCCCGACGGTGGTGATCGTCAGCGGGCTGTCCGGCTCGGGCAAGTCGGTCGCGTTGAAGACCTTCGAGGATCTCGATTACTACTGCGTCGACAACTTGCCCGTCGACCTGTTGCCGTCGTTCGTGCGCAGCCTGGTCCGCGAGGACGAACTGCCGCCCAAGATCGCGGTGGGCATCGACGTGCGCAGCCGCCACAGCGACCTGTCGAAACTGGCGCAGTGGCGCGCAGCCCTGGCGCAACTGGGGCTGGAGGGCCGGCTGGTCTTCTTCGACGCCGACGACGAGGTGCTGCTGCGGCGCTACTCCGACACGCGCCGTCGCCATCCCCTCGGCCACGGCGGGTTGTCGCTGCAGGAAGCGATCCGCCAGGAGCGCGCCATCATCCAGCCACTGCGGGACGAGGCCGATGTGATCATCGACACCGGCCAGCTCAACGTGCACCAGCTGCGTCGCCGGATCATTGCCGAATTCGCCTTCAACAAGGGCACGCAGCTCTCGCTGCTGTTCGAATCCTTCGCCTACAAGCGTGGCGTGCCGGCGGACGCGGACTTCGTGTTCGACGCCCGCGTACTGCCGAATCCGCACTGGAATCCGGAGCTGCGTCCCTACGCCGGCCGCGACCCGAAAGTGCGGGCCTTCCTCGACACGCAGCCGGAAGTGGCCGAGTACGTCGGCCAGGTCAGTGGCTTCCTCGACACCTGGCTGCCACGGCTGCGGGGCGAGACCCGCAGCTACGTGACCATCGCCTTCGGCTGCACGGGCGGCAAGCATCGCTCCGTCTACCTGGCGGAAACCCTGGCCCGGCACGCCCGCGAGCAGGGATGGGAAGAAGTCGCGACCTTCCATCGCGAACTGGATTGACCCCGGATTCCGTAGAGCCGAGCTTGCCCGGCTGACCCTTTCCGAAGCCCCGGACAGAAGCGCAGCGGAGCAAGCTCCGCTCTACGAGGCCAATCCACGGACCGCGGGAAACCCGTACCGTTCCATCCACGCCGCTTCCAGCCTGTCATGCCCGTCTGTTAACGTTCCTGCATGGCCTGTGGCATTCTCCTTGTGACTCATCCTGGCGTGGGTGCGGCGATCCTTGCCGTCGCCACGGCACTGCTGCGGCAACTGCCCCTGAGGGCGGAAGCGTTCGAGGTGCCGTTCGACGCCGACCTCGATGCCCTGCTCCCGCAGGCATCGGCCGCGCTGCGGCGCGTGGACGGTGGCGATGGCGTGCTGGTGCTGACCGATCTGTACGGAGCCAGTCCCAGCAACCTGGCGGGCAAGCTCGCCCGTCTGGGCACCCCGGTACGCCGTGTGTCGGCGCTCAGCCTGCCCATGCTGCTGCGTGTGATGAACTATTCGGAACAGGGACTGGACGAACTGCCGGCCACGGCCGCGGCCGGCGCACGCAATGGAGTCATTCACGACGATGCTTGAACAAGAACTCACGATTTCCAACCGCCTCGGCCTGCATGCGCGCGCGACCGCCAAGCTGGTGCAGACGCTGTCCGGCTTCCGCTGCAATGCGACGCTGGCGGCCAAGGGCCGCGAGGTGAACGCGAAGAGCATCATGGGCGTCATGCTGCTCGCCGCCGGCCAGGGCACCCCGGTCACCGTCCGCATCGAGGGCGAGGACGAAGCCGCCGCGATGCAGGAAGTCGTCTCGCTGTTCGAGCGACGATTCGACGAGGAAGCCTGACCCGATGAGGGCGCTGCTGCCGGGCCATGGGGCGTCGCGCGGCAGTGCGCTGGGACGTGCACGGGTCCGGCTGCCACATGTGCTGGATGTCGCCGAGCAGCATATCCGTGCGGACCAGATCGACGATGAAGTGGTCCGCCTGCACGAGGCCGTCGACGCGACCCGTCGCGAGATGCACAGTCTGCGCACGCGCCTGCATGGTGCGCTGGCGAAGGAGGTCGGCGAGTTCCTCGACCTGCACGCGCTGCTGCTGGACGACCCCGAACTGCTGCACGGCCTGGACGAACTGATCCGTACCGGACGCTATTCGGCCGACTACGCGCTCCGCCTGCAGCGCGACCGGCTCGCCGCCGTCTTCGACGGCATGGACGACGCCTACCTCAAGAGCCGCATGGACGATCTCGACCACGTGATCGGCCGCATCCATGCGCACCTGCACCAGCGCGCGGCCGATGCGCCCGGCGTGGCGGGCGAGATCCTGGTCAGCGACAACGTGGCGCCGTCGGAACTGGCGGAACTGCAGCAGCAAGGCGTTGTTGCCGTGATCACCGCCGCCGGCAGCACGCTTTCGCACAGCGCCATTCTGGCGCGCAGCCTGCACCTGCCCCTGGTGGTCAACAACGCGCAGGCCCTGCAGAAGATCAACGATGGCGATGTGCTGCTGGTGGACGGCAGCACCGGCGAAGTCGTGGTCAATCCCGACCCGGACGACTTGCGCCGCTATCGCGAGCGCCTGCGCGATGCCGCACGCGAGGCACGCGAACTCGGGCGCCTGCGCTCCAAACCCAGCCGCACGCGCGACGGCGCCACCATCGCGCTGTGGGCCAATGCCGAGTCGCTCGAGGATGTGGCCCGTGCACACACCCTCGGCGCGTCGGGCGTGGGGCTGTACCGCACCGAGTTCCTGTTCCTTCAGCGCCGCGAACTGCCCGGCGAGGACGAGCAGTTCCAGGTCTATCGCGACCTCGTGCTTGGCATGAGTGGTCGTCCGGTGACCATCCGTACCCTCGATCTGGGCGCCGACAAGGCCGACCGGACCGGACTGGTCGTCGGCGACGAAGAGAATCCCGCCCTCGGCCTGCGCGGCGTACGCCTGTCACTCGCCCATGCGGGCGTCTTCGACACCCAGCTGCGTGCCATCCTGCGCGCCTCGGCCTACGGGCCGGTGCGCATTCTGGTGCCGATGGTGAGCAGCCGCGAGGAAATCCTCGAAGTCCGCCGTCGCCTGCGCCGCGTGTCCCTTCAGCTGCGCAAGCAGGGACACGAGATCGCCGGGCAGGTCGAACTCGGCGCGATGATCGAGGTACCCGCCGCCGCGATCGCCTTCCATGGCTTCGTCGACGTGGTCGACTTCGTCTCGATCGGCACCAACGATCTGGTGCAGTACCTGCTGGCGGCCGATCGCAACAACGAGGCCTTGGGCGAACTCTATTCCCCCCTGCACCCCGGCGTGCTGCGGCTGCTGCGTCACGTCATCAGCATCGGTGCCGAACACAAGGTGCCGGTGGCCATGTGCGGCGAGATGGCCGGCGACCCCATCCTTGCCCCCATGCTGCTTGCATTGGGGCTGCGAGAATTCAGCCTGCACCCGGCGACCTTGCTGGAACTGCGCAAGGCGATCCGCGACAGCGACCTGTCGGATTTGCAGGCACGCGCACCGAAGTTGTTGCAGGCGCGTGACCGGGCGGGCATCGAGCGCTGGCTCAAGGCTGCGACACCCATCTGACCCTCACTGTAGGAGCGCTCTTGGGCGCGATGCGGATGTTTCGGATTCGCGGGCGAAAAGCATCGCGCCCTAGGGCGCTCCTACAAAGGCGTGGATCTGGTGCGGCGGCGTTACGGGGTGTCCATAAATCACAGCCCGGGCGATAATGGCGGAATGAACGCTTGATGCCCCGGTCGCATCCGCCTGACGGATCGGCCCCATTCCGGAGTACCGAATGGTCGAGACCATCCGCCACGACAAGACCGCACGCCAGTTGCGCCTGCTCTCCGACGCGCTCGACAGCGGTCGGCTGGGGCCCGTGCGCCGGCTGGTCAATACCTTGTCGCCCGCGGAGATCGGCAACCTGCTGGAATCACTGCCGCCAGGCAAGCGCGAAGTCGTGTGGGGCCTGGTCGATCCCGAGGACGACGGCGAGGTGCTGGTGCACGTCGGCGACGAGGTGCGCGAGAGCCTGCTGGCGGACATGGACACCGACGAAATCGTCGCCGCGGTCGAGGACCTCGACATCGACGATCTCGCGGACCTGGTCGAAGACCTGCCCGACACCGTCATCGACGAAGTCCTCAAGTCGATGGACCGCGAGAACCGCGAGCGCCTTGAGCAGGTGCTGTCGTATGCGGAGGACACCGCTGGTCGCCTGATGAACCCCGACGTGGTCACCGTGCGCGCCGACGTCAACGTCGACGTGGTGCTGCGTTACCTGCGCCTGCGCGGCGAACTGCCCGACCACACGGATCACCTGTATGTCGTCAGCCGCCGCCATCAGTACCTCGGCCGCGTGTCGCTGACCTCGCTGGTGACGCACGAGGACACCACGCCCATCAATCGCCTGGTCGATGACGAACAGCCGGCCATCGATGTGGGCGAGAGCGCGCAGGAAGTCGCGCGCCAGTTCTCCGACCACGACTGGGTCTCCGCACCCGTCGTGGACGACAACAACATCCTGCTGGGCCGCATCACCATCGATGACGTGGTCGACATCATCCGCGAGCAGGCCGAGCACCAGGCGCTGGGCGCCGCCGGCCTGGACGAGGACGAAGATCTGTTCTCGCCGGTCAAGCGCGCCGTGCGTGGCCGCGTGGTGTGGCTGGGCATCAACCTGTTCACCGCGTTCATGGCCGCCAGCGTGATCGGCCAGTTCGAGGTGACACTGGAGAAGATCGTCGCGCTCGCCGTGCTGATGCCGATCGTGGCCGGCATCGGTGGCAATGCGGCGGTGCAGGTGCTGACACTGATGGTGCGCGGCCTGGCGCTGGGCCAGGTGGGTTCCAGCAATGCGCGGATCCTCTTGTGGAAGGAAATCCGCGTCGCCCTCATCAACGGGCTGCTGATAGGCAGCATCGTCGGCGTGATCGCCTTCGTGTGGTTCCGCAGTCCGCTGCTGTCGCTGGTCATCGCACTGGCCCTGATCATCAATTTCTGCGCCGCCGCCACCGCCGGCGTGCTGTTGCCGCTGCTGCTCAAGCGCATGAACATCGACCCCGCCGTCGCCGGCACCGTCGTCGTCACCGCAGTGACCGACGTGATGGGCTTCTTCTGCTTCCTCGGCCTGGCGACACTGATCCTGCTGCATTGAGCACTCACTCCCGATGGAACGGCTCGGCAAGGTCAGCGAATGGAATGACGACCGGGGCTTCGGCTTCATCGCGTCGCTGGATGGCGAACCGGGCCGCGTGTTCTTCCACGTGCGCGATTACCGCCTCGACGGCCGACGTCCCGAGATCGGCGAACTCGTGAAGTTCACCGCGCAGCGCCAGCCCGATGGAAAGTGGCGCGCACAGGCGGTGCGTCGGACGGTTCCCGTCGCGCGTTCGGCCACGTCGCCACCCCGATCGCCCGCGTCACCGCGACCCGAGTCGGCAGTCCCCGGCTCGGTGGCGGTGGCCGGATACGCGCTCTTCATCAGCGCTGCGATCCATGGCGAGAAGCTTCCTTTCGAAGCGATGTTCGTCGTGCTCGCCATGTCGGCCATCACGTTCGTCGTCTACGCGCTGGACAAGCACGCGGCACAGGCGGGCCGGTGGCGTACGCCGGAATCCACGCTACACCTGCTCGAACTCGTCGGCGGCTGGCCGGGCGCATGGATCGCGCAGCAGTGGTTGCGGCACAAGTCACGCAAACTCGGGTATCGCGTCGTTTTCTGGACGATGGTGGTGCTGCACGTCGTCGCGCTGGCCGCGTGGTGCTGGACGCGAGCCTGACCCCGATCCGACGGACAACTTCAGCGGGGTATCGCTGAACCTGCTTACCCGGGCGACCACGCCACAGGACACTTTCCTACCGTCCGACGCGTGCTGTCCCGATGCCCATGTCCGGACAACGCGAGCGATGCTGACGCTTCATCCGCTTCGGTCATCGCCGCCATGCGCCTGTTCCTGACCATTCTGCTGTGCCTGCTGACCCGGCCCGTCCTGTCGGCACCACCGTCCGATCCGATGCTGGCAACGCCGTACCGCGACGGCGTGCCGATCAGCGCGTTCCTGGTCAGCGAGAAGCTGGACGGCGTGCGTGCGCGATGGGACGGACGGGCACTGTGGACGCGTGGTGGCGCACGGATCCCGGCGCCAGCGACGTTCACGCGCGGGTGGCCCGCAGAGGTCATGGAGGGCGAGCTGTGGATCGCCCGTGACCGCTTCGACGACATCAGCGCCCTCGTCCGCCGCGTGGGGGCCGACGCGCAGGCCTGGCGCGATGTGCGCTTCATGGTCTTCGATCTGCCCGCACAGCCGGGACCGTTCGCGGAACGCGTCGCCCGCATGCGCCGCCTGGTGTCGACGGCACATAACGCGCACCTGGCGATGATCCCGCAGCAACGTATCGACACCCGGGCCGGACTGGACGCGGAGCTGGCCCGCGTCGTCGCGGCCGGCGGCGAGGGACTGATGCTGCATCGACGCGACGCGCGCTATCGCGCAGGACGCAGCGAAGACCTGCTCAAGTACAAACCTCACGAGGACGCCGAGGCACAGGTGGTCGCGCACCTGCCGGGCAAGGGAAAGTACGACGGCATGATGGGCGCGCTGCAGGTGCGCACGCAGGACGGGCGCAGCTTCCGCATCGGCACCGGCTTCACCGATGCCCAGCGGGCCAGACCACCCCCGGTAGGCGCGTGGCTGACCTATCGGTACAACGGCCTGACGTCGACCGGACTGCCGCGCTTCGCCCGCTTCATGCGGCTGCGGGACGACATGCCGCCTCCGGATACGAATCGCTGAGGGGGCCGTACGATCAGGCCCTCCATTTCCCCATCGGGTTATGCTGCGGCCCGTTACCCTTCGACCATGATCGCCATGCGCCTTCTTGCCACCGCCTGCCTGGGTTTTCTGCTGATCCTGATGACGGCCTGCACCACGACATCCCCCATGAATCCGACCGGTGAGTTCGTCTCTCGCGAGGTCACGCTTGCCGGCAAGACCTACCGCTACCAGGTCTTCGTGCCTGCCGCGCGCTTCCGCAAGGACAAGCCGCCGGTGGTGCTGTTCCTCAATGGCTCGGGCGAGCGCGGCAGTGATGGCGTGAAGCAGACCATGGCGGGCCTGGGGCCGTACCTGCGGCAGCATGCCGACACGTTTCCGGCGTTGGTGGTGTTTCCTCAGGCGCCCGACGATACGGAGTGGACCGAGGTGGCCGGTCCGATCGCGTTCGCCACGCTGGACGCCGCGATGCGCGAATTCAACGGCGACCCGGACCGCGTCTCGCTGACCGGCATGTCGATGGGCGGCTACGGCACGTGGGAACTGGCCCTGCAACAGCCCACCCGCTTCGCCGCGCTGGTGCCGGTCTGCGGCGGCATCACCGTCGACTGGGGACGCGACCGTTCCAGCATGAACGTGCACAGCGTGGCGGGCGAGGCGGACCCCTTCGCCGCCGCGGCGCAGCGCTTGAAGGACGTGCCGGTCTGGATCTTCCATGGAGGCAAGGACGACGTCGTACCGCCGTCGCAGTCGCGCCGCATGGAAGCTGCGCTGAAGGCAGCAGGTGCGCGTGACGCCCGCTATACCGAGTTTCCCGACGCCAACCACAACAGCTGGGACGCGACCTACGCTTACGCCCCGATGTGGGACTGGTTGTTCACGCAGCATCGTGGGCGCTGAGCGTGTCCGAACTCGTTCCCGACTACTTCACCGCCGGCTGGCGCGAGCGCGACCTGGCCTGCCCCTGCGGCTGGCATGGCGACAGCCGCGCCATGGCGATGGAACTGCACGACGCGGTCACCGACTACGCCTGCCCACAGTGCGGCAGCCTGCTGCTGATCGTGTCGCACCCGACGCTGGACCAGGTCCGTGCCGCTGCCGCGACCGGAAACGATGAAGCCACGGCCCAGTTGGCCATCATCGAGGAGGCGCTCGCCCGCTTTCCTCCGGACGACGGCTGATACCGCACCCGCACGTCCTGCGTCACGCTTCCGGTAGCCTGCGGACCGCCCGCGACACTTCCCCTCAACCCGCGCCTGCTGCGGCCGATAACCCGGCATCCCCTGGTGGCTGGTGGGCATCCGCCCATGGCCGTGCGAGCGACTTGAATGGCTGACGTGGCTGACGACAACTCCGGTATTGCGGGCGGAATCCGCCGGCTGTGGTCGCGTCGCCGCGAGGCCGGCGTTCCGGCGTCGCGCGAGCTGGCCACGACCACGACGGCCGGCCCGCGAACCGCCATCAGCAGTACGCAGCTCCAAGCGCTGTTCGCTCACGCGGAAGAGCCCGCTGCGCTGCTGTCCGCGTTCGCCGATGGCGTGGCCGGCCTGCCGGGCGAGCTGCACGCCATGGGTGAGCGCCTGCAATCCGCACATACCGACAACGACTGGCCCCGCTACGGCCGCGCGTTGCGGCAGCTCGTCGACAAGTACATCCGCACGATCCAGGACGAACCGCTCGCCGGTGAAGCCGAACAGCTGCGCGACCTGCTGTACCAGTTGCTCGTCGGCGGCATGGAGCAGTTGCTGCGGGATGACGGCGCCCTGTTGCCGCAGGCGCATGCACTGGCGGACCGGGTGCGCCAGTGGCAGGCCAACCAGCCCATCGGCGACCTCGGCAGCGATCTTCGCGACCTCTGCCGGCAGGTCGGCCAGCGCACGCAGGAAGTGGACGACGCGCAGGAACTGATGCGCAGCCTGTTCGACCTGCTGCTGGAGAATGTCGGTGAGCTGATCGAAGACGGCAGCTGGCTGCAGGACCAGATCGGCGCCGTGCGCCAACTGCTCGCCGGCCCCCTGGATCGCACCGCACTGGAACAGACCCGTGCCGGCCTGCGCGAGGTGATCTACAAGCAGGGGCTGCTGAAGCAGGGCCTGGCCGAATCCAAGGCCTCGATGAAAGACATGATGGTCACCTTCGTCGAACGCCTGGATGGCATGGCCAGCAGCACCGGCGAGTACCACGACCGCATCAGCTTCCATGCGCAGGCCGTGCGCGAAAGCCGCAGCATCGCCGAGCTGGGCAAGCGGATGGAGGACATCCTGGAAGACACGGCGCAGGTGCAGGCGCAGGCCCTGCGTGCACGCGACAGTCTGATGGAAGCGCGACGCGAGGTCGAAGAGGCCGAACGCCGCGTCATGAACCTCGAGCAGGAACTGCAATCGGTGTCGGAACTGGTGCGCGTCGACCAGCTGACGGATGCCCTGAACCGGCGCGGCTTCGACGAACTGTTCAAGCGCGAGTCCGTGCGCGCGCTGCGCAGCGGCCAGACCTTGACGTTGGCACTGCTGGACCTCGACGATTTCCGCCATATCAATGCGGCGCATGGACACCTGGGTGGTGATGCCGCGCTGTGCCACGTCGTGACGCTGGCGCGCGCCACCCTGCGCGCCAGCGATGCCGTCGCGCGCTTCGGCGGCGAGGAATTCGTACTGCTGCTGCCTGAAACCAGCTTCCTCGAAGCGATGGGCACGCTCGAGCGCCTGCGCGACCGGCTGGCGCACAAGCCGCTGGTCTACGAAGGCCGCGGCATCGTGGTGACCTTCAGTGCCGGCGTGGCGCGCTGGGTGCCCGGCGAATCACAGGACGATCTGCTGGCGCGCGCGGACCGCGCGATGTACCAGGCCAAGCAGGCCGGCAAGAACCGGGTGGTCGCGGCGCCGGAGTAAGTACGGCGCGCGGAGGCTGGCCGGCAAACAGGGATCGACCCTTCGCCATCCCCCGATATCGTCATTCCGGCTTGACCGGCCATTCGGCAGTCGGGAGCCGCCAGGATGATGGACAGAAAGTTCTTTGCCGCATGCATCGACCACATGCGGGTCGCCGCGATAACGGCACCTCACCCCAGCAGCATCTCCAGCACCGCCATGCGGATGGCGACACCGTTGCTGACCTGGCGCAGTACCAGCGACTGCGGGCCATCGGCGACTTCATCGGTGATCTCGACGCCACGATTGATCGGGCCGGGATGCAGTACCACCGCGTCTTTCGCGGCGCGCGCCAGCCGCACCGTGGTCAGGCCGTAGTCGCGGTGGTAATCCTCCAGCGACGACACCAGCCCTTCTTCCATCCGCTCGCGCTGCAGGCGCAGCATCATCACCACGTCGACGCCCTCGAGCATCGCGCCGAAATCCTGCCCCACCTCGCAGCCCGCCAGCGTGCCGTCGTCGGGCAGCAACGACGCCGGCCCGCACACACGGATCTCGCCCGCGCCCAGCGTGCGCAGCGCATGCAGGTCCGAGCGTGCCACGCGCGAGTGCTTCACGTCGCCCACCATCAACACTTTCAGACGCGAGAAGTCCGCGCCCTTGGCCTGGCGGATCGTCAGCACGTCCAGCAGCCCCTGCGTGGGATGCGCGCTGCGGCCGTCGCCGGCATTGATGAGCGCGGTGCCCTCGCCAGCTTCCGCCGCCAGTGCCTCGACCGCACCGTCGTCGGCATGGCGGACGATGAAGCCCCGTACGCCCATCGCTTCCAGGTTGCGCAGGGTGTCGCGCGCGGTCTCGCCCTTGCGGGTCGATGAGGTCGAGGCATCGAAGTTCAGCACGTCCGCGCCCAGTCGCTGCGCGGCAATGTGGAACGAGCTGCGCGTGCGCGTGGACGGCTCGAAGAACAGCGTGCACACCGTCGTGCCATCAAGCACCTGCCGGCGTGGCGTGCGCCCGAGTGCGGCATCGCGGATCTGACCCGCGCGGTCGATCAACCGGCACAGGGTGTCGCGCGGCAGGCCGTCGAGGGTGAGCAGGTGGCGCAGGCGTCCGTCGGAATCGAGTTGTGGGGTCATGGCGTCGGTTCGGAGAAGAATCAGGTCAGCTGGGTCGCGTCCTGGGGCGCGGCCAGCCAGCGTTCGATGATGACGGCAGCCGCCACGGCGTCGAGCGCCGCGGCATCGCGGCGGCGCTTGCGGCCTTCGGCGCGATCCAGCGCGAAGCGCTCCGCAGCCTCGACCGAGCTGGTGCGTTCGTCCACCAGCACCACCGGCAAGCGATAACGCGCGCGCAGCGCGCGCGCGAAGGCATGGGCACGCTTGCGGTTGGGCTGGTCGCCACCCTCCAGCGACATCGGGTCGCCGACCACCAGGCCGTCGGGTTTCCATTCCGCATGCAGTTTGTCGATCGCCGGCCAGTCGGGACCATTGCCGTGCACGTCGATCACCGCCAGCGCACGGGCGCCGGTGCCGAACGCACTGCCCACGGCGACGCCGATGCGGCGGGTGCCCACGTCGAATCCCAGTACGGTGCCATCCAGCTTCATGCCTGCTGCCTCCGTTCGATCACACGTGCATCACCCTGCGCCGGGCGCTGTGGAGACGATGTCTGCGGGTGCAGGTGCAGCCTCATGCGTGGCCGCTGTAATCCGTCAACCGCGTCATGTCCACGCCGATCCGCTGCCCCGCCGTCTGCCAGCGCTGCTCCAGCGGCACGCCGAACAAGAGTTCCGCATCGGCCGGCACCGTGAGCCAGCTGTTTTCGCCCAGTTCGTATTCCAGCTGGCCGGCGCCCCAGCCCGCACAGCCCAGAGCCATCACGGCGTTCGCCGGCCCCTCGCCGATCGCCATCGCTTCGAGGATGTCGCGCGACGTGGTCAGGTACAGGCCGCTGGCGACTTCCAGCGTGGACTCCCACGTGCGCGCGCTGTCGTGCAGCACGAAGCCGCGCTCGGGATGCACCGGTCCGCCCGCCAGTACGATCTGATCGTCCAGCCGCGGATCATGCGAGGCCAGGTTCATCTGGCGCAGCACGTCGCCCAGGGTGTACTCGGATGCGCGGTTCACGACCACGCCCATGGCGCCGTCGTCGTCGTGCTGGCAGATCAGCGTGACACTGCGCGCGAAATGGGGATCCGCCAGCGCCGGCAGGGCGATCAGCAACTGGTTGGCCAAGGGCGTGGCGGCGTCTTGCATGCCGCCATTCTAGCCCGGCCCCGCGCGCGACGCGCCCGCGAGGGCGCCCCCTGTCCGCGATACGTCCTAGAATCCCGACTTCCTTTCCGGACCCGCACCCATGTCTGGCTACTGCGACATTGCTCCCGGCCACCCGCTGCACGGCCCCTACCACGACCGCGAGTACGGCTTCCCGCAACGCGAGGAGTCCGTCCTGTTCGAGCGCCTGCTGCTGGAGATCAACCAGGCCGGCCTGAGCTGGGAGACCATGCTGAAGAAGCGCGACGGCTTTCGCGCCGCCTACAGCGGCTTCGACGTGGACAAGGTGGCGCGTTACGGCGAGAAGGACCGCGCCCGGCTGCTGGCCGACCCCGGCATCATCCGCAATCGGCTGAAGGTCGAGGCCGCCATCCACAACGCGCAGGTCATCCAGCAATTGCGCAAGGGCCACGGCAGCTTCGCGCAATGGCTCGACGCGCATCATCCGTTGTCGAAGGCCGAGTGGATCAAGCTGTTCAAGAAGACGTTCCGCTTCACCGGCGGCGAGATCACCAACGAGTTCCTGATGAGCCTGGGCTACCTGCCCGGCGCGCACCGCGAGGATTGCCCGGCGTTCCGCCGTGCGTCGAAGCAGCGCCCGCCTTGGATGACGGCTGCGGGGCATTGATCCGGCGCAACACGCGCGCGCCTCGATGATCGTATCCTGACCGCCCAGTCCGCCGACGACAATGGCGGTTTCGCGAGCACCGCTTCCGCCATGACCGAAGACCGTATCCGCCACGCCGGCCTGCGCGGGCGCGTGATCAGCGCCGAATATGCCGCCAGCCTCATCCAGCCTGGCGAGACCGTCGCCATGAGCGGCTTCACCGGCTCCGGCTATCCCAAAGCCGTGCCGCTGGCACTGGCCACGCGCATCGAACAGGCCCACGCGGCGGGCGTACCGTTCCAGATCAAGCTGATGACCGGCGCCTCCACCGCACCGGAACTCGACGGCGCACTCGCCAAGGCCGACGCCATCGCCCTGCGCATGCCGTTCCAGAGCGACCCGGACGCGCGCAAGCGCATCAACGACGGCACGCTGGATTACATCGACATCCACCTGAGCCACGTGGCGCAACACGTGTGGTTCGGTTTCTACGGTCCCATCGACACCGCCGTGATCGAAGTGTCGGCGATCCGCGAGGACGGAAAGCTGGTGCCCTCGACCTCGGTCGGCAACAACAAGACGTGGCTGGACCTGGCGAAGAAAGTGATCGTGGAGGTCAACGACTGGCAGCCGGCCGACGTCGAAGGCATGCATGACATCTACTACGGCACCGCGCTGCCGCCGCACCGCAAGCCGATCCCGCTGGAACACGTGCACGACCGCATCGGTGACACCGCGCTGCACTGCGACCCGGCGAAGATCGTGGCTGTGGTGCGCACCCACGGACCGGACCGCAACAGCCCGTTCACGCCGATCGACAGCACCAGCGAGCGCATCGCCGGGCACCTGATCGACTTCCTCGAACACGAAGTCGCGCTCGGCCGCCTGCCCGCCAATCTGCTGCCACTGCAGTCCGGCGTGGGCAACATCCCCAATGCCGTGCTGGCTGGCTTGGCGAAGAGCGGCTTCCGTGGCTTGACCGCCTTCACCGAGGTCATCCAGGACGGCATGCTCGACCTGTTGCGCGAAGGCGTGCTCGAGGTCGCCTCGTGCACGGGGTTCGCGCTCAGCCCGGAGGCCAACGAAACCTTCAAGCGCGACATCGCCTTCTACCGTGAGCGCATCATCATGCGCACGCAGGAGATGTCGAACCATCCGGAGCTGGTGCGCCGGCTGGGCTGCATCGGCATGAACGGGATGATCGAAGCCGACCTCTACGGCAACGTCAATTCCACCCATGTGATGGGCAGCCGCATCCAGAACGGCATCGGCGGCTCAGGCGACTTCGCACGCAACGGCTTCATGTCGGTGTTCCTGAGCCCCAGCACCGCCAAGGGCGGCAGCATCTCGGCGCTGGTGCCGATGGTCAGCCACGTGGACCACACCGAGCACGACGTGTCCGTCATCGTCACCGAGCAGGGGCTGGCCGACCTGCGCGGCCTAACGCCCAAACAGCGTGCCCGCCTGTTGATCGACAACTGCGCGCATCCGGACTACCGCGATGCGTTGCAGGATTACTTCGATCGCGCCCTGCACAACAGCTACGGCAAGCACACCCCGCACCTGCTGCCGGAAGCGCTGTCGTGGCACCAGCGGTGGCTGGAGACGGGGACCATGAAGGCCTGATGCCGTTTGCAGGATAGGTTGAGCCGAAGGCGATACCCATCGCTCGCCAGAGCGCCAGCATCCTGGTGATTGGCATCGCCTCCGGTTCCACCCATCCTACGCACTATGCCGCCAGTACCGTCATCCTGAGCGGAGCGCAAACACAAGGGCGGCAGATACAAGGACCAGAATGCCCGCGAGGATTGCAGTGTGTCGGATCGTCCGACGCCGCACCTCCCGCACGTTGTTCCTGGCCGGAATGAGGGGATACGGCCACGCGAGCAGCGCGAACGTTGCCACGATAAAGACCGAAGAGAGCAGCAGTCCATAGACGCCGCCGTACAGGACAGCCACTACCATCCCGACGAGAAGCAGCAATTCTGTCGCGACCGTCGCCAGAGCTCTACTCCAGCCCGACACGTAGCTGGCCTTGTCGCAGCGACGGCAGATGGCAGGCCAGAACGGCGTTGCCGTGACCTTGCGCCACATGCTGATGCTTTTCTCAGCGCAATGCGGACATGCGTTCATTCAACGTCATCCAGGCCAAGCGTTGTCGTCCAGTCCTTAGCGATGGCGTCTGGCCCCTTGAGCTTCCATTCCCATGCCTGCTCGATGGTCAGCTTGCGAGCCCCACTGACACCTAGATCGACGGTACGAGGCTGGGAGCCGTCGATCAGAGAGATGCCCCATGCAGCACCCTGCTCCACTCCAATGCATAAGCAGGGATGGAAGAACACATCTTCGTAGATGTCTCCTGGCGAAATATCTTCCTGACCAGGACCCGACAACTGTCTGGACTTGTTCATTGCAGTCCTTCCATACCCGAGAACTCCCGCGACACGACAAGCAGATTACCTCGCCATTGCCCCGCCCTGGTGCGGCGGCAAAGTACGTTGCTTCCAAGGCGGGGCGCTCATGTTCGATGACGAGGCCGATTGCTTCCATGGCGAGGCTCTACTGTGCCATGACGAGGCTGTTTTCCCCGGCACCGAGACTTCTCGGCTCGAGGGGCCGGGGCATTGAGCTTCGGTGACAAGGCAACTGACCTTGGCGTCGTAGATCCATGCTCGGACGTCGAGGCAAACTTGCCTCGACGTCGCCCTTGGTTGATGCAGCGCCGAGGAAAATTGCGGCAACGAAGATGGGGGCTGCATTGATGGCGGCACGGACGGTGACTTGGCTAAGCCCCGTATGGCCGCCCACAAGAAAGGGGCGGTCGCCCGCCCCTGTACTGCATCGCCTTCGGGATCAGCGGACTTCCGCGATCTCCACGCCATCCAGGCCCTGCGCCAGCGTGCGGGCGTCGCCGCCCTGGGCCAGCTTGATGCGCAGGCGGACTTCGTTCTGCGAATCGGCGAAGCGCAGTGCGTCCTCGTAGCTGATCTCGCCGGCCTGGTACAGCTCGAACAGGGCCTGGTCGAAGGTCTTCATGCCGAGGTTGGTGGACTCCTTCATGATTTCCTTCAGCTTGTGCACCTCGCCGTCGCGGATGTAGTCCTGCACCAGCGGCGTGCCGAGCAGGATTTCCATGGCCACACGGCGTGCCTTGCCATCCGGCGTGGGGATCAGTTGCTGCGCCACCACGCCCTTCAGGTTCAGCGACAGGTCCATCAGCAGCTGCTGGCGGCGGTCTTCCGGGAAGAAGTTGATGATGCGGTCCATCGCCTGGTTGGCGTTGTTGGCGTGCAGTGTGCACAGCACCAGGTGGCCGGTTTCAGCGAAGGCGATGGCATGGTCCATGCCTTCGCGGGTACGCACTTCGCCGATCATGATCACGTCAGGCGCCTGGCGCAGCGTGTTCTTCAGCGCGGCCTCCCAGCTGTCCGTGTCGATGCCGACTTCACGCTGCGTGATGATGCAGCCCTCGTGCTTGTGCACGAACTCGATCGGGTCTTCGATCGTGATGATGTGGCCGGTCGAGTTCTGGTTGCGGTAGCCGATCATCGCTGCCAGCGATGTCGACTTGCCGGTACCGGTGGCGCCGACGAACAGAATGATGCCGCGCTTGGTCATCGCCAGCGTCTTGATGACGGGCGGCAGGTTCAGCTCTTCGATGGTGGGAATGCGCGTCTCGATGCGGCGCAGCACCATGCCGACCTGGTTGCGCTGATAGAAACAGCTGACGCGGAAGCGGCCCACGCCCGCAACGCCGATGGCGAAGTTGCATTCGTGGGTCTTTTCGAACTCTTCGCGCTGCGATGGCGTCATCACGTTCAGCACCAGGTCGCGCGACTGCTGCGAGGTCAGCGGCGTCTGCGTGATCGGCGAGATCTTGCCGTGCACCTTGATGGACGGCGGCATGCCGGACGTGATGAACAGGTCCGACGCCTTCTGGTGCGCCATCAGCTTGAGGAACGAGGTGAAATCGATGGTGCTCATGGGTGGCTCCTCTTGAACCGGAAGGGGGAGTCTGGATCAAGGGGTGGCAATCGCATCTGCAACCCCTTCCCTCGTCCCCCATCGGTTATTACGAATCCCGAATGCCGCGCCTCGTCCGATTACTCGAACAGACGCTTGTCCTTCGCGTATTCCTTCGCCTGGTGGCGGGTGATCAGCGCACGCTTCACGAGATCCTGCAGGTGCTGGTCCAGCGTCATCATGCCGCTCTGCTGGCCGGTCTGGATGGCGGAGTACATCTGCGCCACCTTGTCTTCGCGGATCAGGTTGCGGATGGCCGGCGTGCCCACCATGATTTCCCAGGCTGCAGTCCGGCCGCCACCGATCTTCTTCAGCAGCGCCTGCGAGATCACCGCGCGCAATGACTCGGAGAGCATCGAGCGCACCATCGGCTTTTCGCCGGCGGGGAATACGTCGATCACGCGGTCGATGGTCTTGGCCGCCGAACTGGTGTGCAGGGTGGCGAACACCAGGTGACCCGTCTCCGCGGCGGTCAACGCCAGGCGGATGGTTTCCAGGTCGCGCAACTCGCCCACCAGGATGTAGTCGGGATCTTCACGCAACGCCGAGCGCAGCGCCTCGTTGAAGCCGTGCGTGTCGCGGTGCACTTCGCGCTGGTTGATCAGGCACTTCTGCGAGGTGTGGACGAATTCGATCGGGTCCTCGACGCTGAGGATGTGGCCGTATTCGTTCTTGTTGATGTGGTCGATCATCGCGGCCAGCGTGGTCGACTTGCCCGAGCCCGTCGGGCCGGTGACCAGGATCAGGCCCTGTGGCTGGTCGATGAGCTCGCGGAACAGGGGCGGGCAGCCCAGGTCTTCCAGCGTGAGCACTTCCGACGGAATCGTGCGGAAGACGGCGCCAGCGCGGCGGTTCTGGGTGAAGGCGTGGCCGCGGAAGGGCGGC
>CAMPIO010000005.1 GCA_946886405.1 uncultured Pseudoxanthomonas sp. | reverse complement strand
CGACCTGGTGGATCCGCCAGGCGATCACCCGCTCGATCGCCGACCAGGCGCGCACCATCCGCATCCCGGTGCACATGATCGAGACGATCAACAAGCTCAACCGCATCTCCCGCCAGATGCTCCAGCAGTTCGGCCGCGAGGCCACGCCGGAGGAGCTGGCCAAGGAAATGGACATGCCCGAGGACAAGATCCGCAAGGTGATGAAGATCGCGAAGGAGCCGATCTCCATGGAAACGCCGATCGGCGACGATGAAGATTCCCACCTGGGCGACTTCATCGAGGACACCAACGTGGAGTCCCCGATCGAGAACACCACCAACATCAACCTGTCGGAAACGGTCCGCGACGTGCTCGCCGGCCTGACGCCGAGGGAGGCCAAGGTGTTGCGGATGCGTTTCGGCATCGACATGAACACGGATCACACGCTGGAAGAGGTCGGCAAGCAGTTCGACGTCACCCGCGAACGCATCCGCCAGATCGAAGCCAAGGCGTTGCGCAAGCTGCGCCACCCGTCGCGTTCGGAGCAACTGCGCAGCTTCCTCGATATCGACTGACGCGAAGCAGCGCGGCACTCGCACCAATAAAGCGCGGCCCTTGATGGGCCGCGTTTCTTTTTGGTGCATGGCGGTGGTTGTCGCCGCGTTCGCCTTGCCATCGTCATCACGCGCGCGCCACTAGACTGGTAGCTACCCCACGAGTCAGATGTCCGCGTGCAGCGACGGGATGCAGTCAGATCCGTCCTGGCCCTCGCGTTGTTGGGCACCATGCCCCGCGTGATGGCGCAGGCCACGAAAGCGGCAGACACCGCAAACGCATCCGCGCGATTCACTCTGGAAACGGTTCCACGCCTTGCTCGCGCGATGGCGCGGCAGCCGTACCGTGCGCCCGACGGGCAGTTGCCCGCATCGCTGGATACCGGCTACGACGCGTATCGCGACCTGCGCTTCGATCCGGCGCAGGCGATCTGGCGAAAGGAAGCCCTGCCGTTCCAGTTGCAGATGTTCCACCGCGGCTTCCTGTTCAAGCAACGCGTGGACCTGCATCGCGTGCACGAAGGCGTTGCCACGCCGATCGCCTATTCGCCGGATCTTTTCGCCTTCCCGCCGGGTGTGGATCCTGGCCTGCGTGACGACATCGGCTTTGCCGGCTTCCGTGTGCACGCGCCGCTCAACCAGCCGGGCATGTACGACGAACTGATCGCATTCCTCGGCGCCAGCTACTTCCGCGCGCTCGGCAAGGGTCACGCCTATGGGCTGTCGGCGCGTGGCCTGGCGCTTGGCAGCGGCGATGCGGGTGCCGAAGAGTTCCCGTTGTTCCGCGCGTTCTGGATCGAACAGCCCGCGCAGGGGGCGGAGCATCTGGTCGTGCACGCGCTGCTCGACAGTCCCAGCGTGGTGGGCGCGTTCCGTTTCGACATCCGTCCCGGAGCTGAAACCGTCATCGACGTGCAATCACGCCTGTATCCGCGTGTGGATCTTGCCCGTGCCGGTGTCGCACCGTTGACGAGCATGTTCGAGTTCGATGCCGGTGATCGCGTCGGCACCGACGACTACCGCCCGGCGGTGCACGACTCCGACGGGCTCGCGATCCTCAATGGCGCGGGCGACCAGATCTGGCGCCCGCTGAGCAACCCGCGACGCGTGCAGATCAGTGCATTCGCGGATGCGCGCCCGCTCGGGTTCGGTCTGATGCAGCGGAAGCGCGGTTTCGCCGACTATGCGGACATCGAGGCGCGCTACCACCAGCGACCCAGTCTTTGGATCGAGCCTCGCGGCGATTGGGGCAAGGGCGCGGTGACGCTGGTGGAGATTCCTACCGGTGACGAATACCACGACAACATCGTGGCGTTCTGGCGCCCGCAACAGCCGCTCCGTGCCGGCCGCGAGCATCGTTTCGACTACCGCATGCACTGGTGCGGCACGCATCTCTGGAAAGCCGACCTGGCCGTCGTCACTGATACCCGCATCGGTGCTGCGCCCGACCCTGCACGCCGCCTGGTGGTGATCGACCTGGAAGGAGGCCGCCTGGCCTCGCTGCCGCGCGACAGCCGGTTGACGCCTGACGTATGGGCAGCCCGTGGTGAGGTCGTAGGCGCCGTGGTGTATCCGAATCCCGAAACGCAGGGCTGGCGCCTGAGCTTCGAGTTCCGCCCGCAGGCGGAATCTGCGGACGATCGCGACGTTGAACTGCATGCGCGCGTGCTGGAGGGGCACGTGCCGTTGTCCGAAACCTGGTTGTATCGATGGAGCCCCTGATCATGCGCGATGCCCACCACGCTTCGTCGTCGCCTTCTTGGCTGCCGCCGGAGTCGCCGTTGCCCATGCCGGTGCAGGACCTGCACACGGGTCGCTTGTCGTCGCGCCGCCTGCCGACGTCGCCGCCCAGGATCGCCCTGCGCCGCGCGCTGGTGATCGGCAATGCGATCGCGATGACGCTGTTCGCCACCTACCAGATCTGGTGGGTGCTGCGCGGTGAAGGCATCAGCATGCTGGAAGGCATCCTGCTCGGTCTGTTCGTCGCACTGTTCGCTTGGATCGCCCTGTCGTTCTCGAGCACGCTGGCGGGCTTCATCCTGCTGTTGTCGAGGCGCACGCAGGCGCTCGGCATCGACGAGGACGCGCCGCCGCCGCCGCTGGCCACGCGCACCGCGTTGCTGGTCCCCACGTACAACGAAGACCCTGAGCGTGTCCTCGCCGGGGTACAGGCGATGCATGAATCACTGGCGCGGACCGGCCAAGGATCATGCTTCGACTTCTTCATCCTGAGCGATACCACCCGCGCGGACGTTCGCCAGAAGGAAGACGTGGCGATGCACGCGCTGCTGCGTCGCCTGGGCGACGATGCGCGCGTGTTCTATCGGCGCCGCGAGAAGAATACCGAGCGCAAGGCCGGCAACATCGCCGACTGGGTGCGCCGGTTCGGTGGCGCCTATCCGCATTTCCTGATCCTGGATGCGGACAGCCTGATGACGGGCGAGACGCTGGTGAGGCTGGCGGCGGCGATGGAACGGCAACCGGCGCTCGCGCTGGTGCAGACCCTGCCGATGGTCGTCAATGGACGCACCCTCTTCGCGCGCATGCAGCAGTTCGCAGGACGGGTCTATGGTCCCGTCGCCGCGCACGGCATCGCGTGGTGGCACGGTGCCGAGGGCAACTACTGGGGCCACAACGCCATCATCCGTACGGCGGCATTCGCGCGGCATGCGGGACTGCCGCGGCTCGGTGGCGGCAAGCCGTTCGAAGGCGCGGTGCTGAGCCATGACTTCGTCGAAGCGGCCCTCCTGCGCCGGGGTGGCGGGGCCGTGCACATGGTGCCCGGCCTGGGCGGCAGCTTCGAAGAAGGCCCGCCTTCGCTGATCGACATGCTGGTGCGCGACCGCCGCTGGTGCCAGGGCAATCTGCAGCATGGCGCGGTGCTTCCCGCGCGCGGACTGCACTGGATCAGCCGCCTGCATCTGCTGGTGGGTATCGGCCACTACTCCACCGCACCGATGTGGGCCATGCTGATGCTGGTGGGTCTGGCGATTCCGTTGCAGCAGGCCGGCTTCCACCTGACGCAACCGCACCTCGATGGCTTCACGCCTTCGCTGTACTGGCGTGGCGGCGATCCGGAGCGCTTCCTCTGGGTCTTCTACCTGACCATGGCGGTATTGCTGGCACCGAAGGCAATGGGGTGCATCGCCACCCTGCTCGATACCTCGTTGCGGCGGCAGTGTGGTGGCGCACTGCGCATCGTCGGCAGCGCCCTGCTGGAAACGGCGATGGCGGCTCTGATGGCGCCCGTCACGATGTACGTGCAGTCGCGGGGCGTGGCCGAGGTGCTCGCCGGACGCGACTCGGGGTGGGAAACGCAACGTCGCGATGATGGAAGCGTACCGCTTGGCGGACTGCTGCGTCGCTACGCCGGCCTCAGCGTGTTCGGTGCATTCAGCGGTGTACTCGCCTACCTGGTGTCGCCGGCACTGGCTGCATGGATGGCGCCCGTGGTGATGGGCATGGTGCTCTCCGTGCCCCTCAACCTGCTCACGGCATCGCCAGCGGTGGGCGACCGTTTGCGCAGGGCCGGTTGGCTGCGCACGCCGGAAGAAGTCGCGCCGCCCGCCATCCTGGCGCGCGCCGTGGAGCTGCGCGTGCCGATGGCGAGCGTGCCATCCGCTGCCTCCGCCGCTGCCTCCGGTACAATTCCGGCCACGGAGGGCCTATAGCTCAATGGTTAGAGCAGAGGACTCATAATCCTTTGGTTCCAGGTTCGAGTCCTGGTGGGCCCACCACGTGCTTGAAGCCGGCAAGCTTCTGGTGCCGCCGCATCAGCGGAAACATCTTTCAGCTGACATTGATGACGCAGGCCGTCATGGCAACGACCTGCCTTCGAATGCCGGCGTTGAACCTGACGGCACGTCGTCCTCCTGCGATACGCTTGATAAGTCGAGGACGCTGAACTCGCGCGCGAGACGCTGCGTGCGGGGGTGTCGGCGAAGCCTTCAAGTGATGTCGCTTCGCAGTGAACTCCCCTCCCATCGGATCGAAGATGCGCCTGTTAGCCGGATGCGAACTGACGGTCGAATCCTCCGAGGACTGCGCGGTAGTCGCCATGTTGCGACCGCGCAGTGGTGAGGCGCAATGGCTGATCAGCGAAACCTATGCGTTTGATCCCCACGTCCGCCCGACCGAGTTCGTCGACGTGTTCGGCAACCTGTGCCAACGTTTCGTGGTGCGGCATGGGCGCATGCGGATCCGCGCCGAGCTCGAGGTCGAAACCGAGCGCGACATTGCGATCGCGCCGTGGGTCGCGGCGGCACCGGCGGCGCTGCTGCCCGATCACACGCTGCAGTACCTGCTGCCCAGTCGCTTTTGTCCGAGTGATCGCGCGTTCGACCAGGCGCAGGCCATCGTGGATGGGGCTGACCCCCGTAGTGGCCAAGTCGGCGCGATCGTGGAATGGATCCGCACGCATATCGCGTACCGGTACGGCGTGAGCGACCCCACCACGGACGCACTCGGCACCCTGGAAGCAGGCGCAGGCGTCTGCCGCGACTACGCCCATGTGGGAATCACGCTATGCAGGAGCCTGCGGATTCCTGCACGGATGGTGGTGGGCTATCTGTACGGGCTGGAACCCATGGACCTGCATGCCTGGTTCGAGGCTTACCTGGACGGCCGCTGGTACACGTTCGATCCGACGCAGTCCGCCCCCCGTGGGGGTCGGATCGTGGTCGCCTACGGCCGCGATGCTGCCGACGTGGCATTCCTGACCAATTACGGTTGGCTGCAGACGTTGGACATGCAGGTCTGGGTCGGCGAGCGAACGGGGGACGTGCCGCGTTCACCCGCTGACGCCCGGGGATAACCTGCTTGCGCATCTGAGCAACGCTGTTTCGGATGCCCGTCGGATGCGAGGCTCATCCAGGGCGTGTCGTCGGGGATGACTAGAAGCACGAGGCTTTGCCGACCCTTTGGCGACGCCTGCAGGTATCGCCCACCCTCCAGGATGCAGGGCTCTCCCGCGGTCACGAGAGCGATGCCCTCGCGCGTTTCCACGCACGGTTCCCCTTCCAGTACATGGAAGACTTCCGGGCCGTGACGGAAGTGCGCACGCATCTTCATGCCGGGCGGAAACCAGGATTCGAGCAGAGGGATGCGGCCCTTCAAGGGCGCGCGAACAGGACCTGCGGACTCCCTGATCGTGGCGCCGGGAATGGCGACGGGCATGGCATCGCCGATGACATGCAGCCAAGCGGCGCCATGCCACGGCCTGGCCGACGTGCGCCGCAGAGACGCGCGCGTCAATCAGCGTGGGCAGAGAATAGATGTGCAAGCAAAGCTCACCATCGGGTGCCTCCACATCGCGTTCTGCGGACAGGTAGCAGCGGGGCTATCCCACGTGCTCGCTGGCGGGCGCAGTGCATTGACCTGAGGCGGCAGCGCCATCTGCTTGGGTCGCGAGGAGTGCTGCGAGTAGCCGCGACATAGGCCAGTTCCGTGGTCCATTCATCTCGTAACGGCGCGACGTTGGTTGGAAGGACACTCATGACAGCTCCGGACCCGGAGCGAACATCGTCAGCTGCTGACAACGCAGGGGCGTGAACCGTCGTCGCCTGCCTTCTGTCCGACAGGCCTCGTCCATCGCAGAGCGCGTCGAGAATTTCTTTCGGAAGGGTGTGCGCCCGCATCTTCCTGAAATGGCGCGTCGCCGTGGTAAACCGTTCGTCGGAACGGATAACGCGGGTGTCCAATCCGTTGAGGCATCCGCGTTGGGTTGAGGTGAGCAGGTACGGCGTAGCCCGTACCTGCGCTCCTCATCCAGGGAAAGGTGTTTTCCGATGGCTGTCACCAAGCGCATTACCGATCTGACCGGCTATACCGGCGTCCTGCCCTACGACAGCGAGATGTTCGGCGTCTACCAGCCTCTGCTGGGCTGGAAGTCGAAACGCATCATGGATCGATTCCAGAGCGGACTGCATGCAGATCAGTCTGCTGCGCTGAAGAAGCTGCTCCACTCGCATGCCGGCATCTTCAATGTGGCATACCGCCCCGAAGGCGGTATCGACGTGCAGGTGGACCGGGGTCAGGCCATCGCGGGCAAGGTGGCCAGCTTCGACAACGTCGTGCAGCAGGTTATCGCATCGAAGCTGCCCCCTTACGCCGAGTACAGGCCGGAGATCTGGCCGGAGCTGATCTCCGACGCCTCGGTCCAATCCATACTGAAGAAGGAGCTGCCCAAGATCTATGGCGGCGCCTTTGACGGGCTGGTCTCGCGCGATGGGACCGCATCCATTCTGGCGCGAACTGCGGGGCAGTCCATCCAGCGATCATCCGCCAGCCGGCGTCGCGCGGTGGGCTCATTCGAGAACCAGCTTGGCTACGAATCTTCAGTCGCCGATGTGCTTCTGACCCTGGTCGCCAACAAGAACTTCGCGACGCTGGAGAGCCTGTTCTACCAGCGCATCGACGCAACACAGAAGGCTCGGCAGCTCGACAAGATACTGGCTGCCCGCAACAGTCTGGATGCCACCCTCGACATTGAGCATCTCGATCCGACCGACCGCGATCAGTTGGCCAACGTGGTGCTGTCGCCCATCAGCGTGGTTCATCTTTTCCGTCAGTACTTCTTCGAGCTGGACACCTTTCTGGGGACGCCGGTCAGCCATGTCTGGCTCAGTCCTGGATCATCCGTGGAGTTGCTGGAAATCCACAGCCGTACCACGCGTATCGAGAAGACGCTGGAAACCACGCTGGACATCCTGACCAAGACAGAGACCAGCAAGACGCAGCAGGACGACATCTCGGACGCGGTCAAGGAGGACAACAGCCGCGATATCAAGTTCGGCGCCAGCGTCACGGCGTCATACGCCTCGATCTCTGCCACCAGCAGCTTCGACTATGCCGCCTCGCAGAAGACCAGTCGCGAAAGCGCGCACAAGCAGATGCGCAACCAGACCGAGAAGCTGTCCTCGGAGATCCGCAAGAACTACAAGTCCACCTTCAAGACCACGACCGAGACCAGCGACGTCACCAGCGTCAAGCACACCATGGCGAACACCTCCACCGAGCTGATCAACTACGAGCTCCGGCGCAAGATGCGGCAGGTCGGTGTGCAGGTGCAGGATATCGGGACCTATCTGTGCTGGCAGACCTATGTGGACGATCCCGGTCGCGAGCTGGGGTTGGCCAAGCTTATCCATATCGCCAAGCCGGCCGACCTTGACCAGATCCCGCATCCGGAAGAGCTGCCGCTGCTTCAGCCGTTCCAGGAAGAGCGCATCGTCACTATTCCCTTCATCTCGGTGCTCAACGACGCCGACAACGAAGGGGAGGTGTATGTGGACGGTGTCGAATCGGACAATTCCGAGTTCATGGGCAGCCTGGAGAAGATCCAGCCGGACTTCCCGCAGCAGTTTGTCTGCCCGCGTGCCCACTACGTCCTGTCGAGTGTGGAGTTCGATCCGCAGGGCAAGCCGGTCGTTGCGTCCATGAATGGCGGCATCAGCAATGCCGATTCCAAGGGCAGCTTCGTCCTGCATCTGGACTCCGCCGATTTCCAGGGCCAGAACAGTGTGCAAGTGCGGCTGGTGCTGCACTGGTCGCCGGGTCCGGGTGCCAATGACGTCATCATCCAGAAGAACAAGGACAATGCCGCGGCCTACAAAGCCAGGGAGAAGGCAGAGTTCGACAAGGCGGTGATCGAGACGGTCAAGGACAGGGTCGAAGTCGCCAGCCGGATCAAGACGCGCGACGCCTACGACTTGCGTGATGAAGAGCGGATTGTCGTCTATCGGCGGCTGATCCAGGACCTTCTGCAGAATGGCATCGAGTTTCCCGATGATCGGACCCGCCATGTCGTCGCCGAGGTGCTGAACTCCATCTTCGACATCGACAAGATGCTGTATTTCGTCGCGCCCGAGTGGTGGCGTCCGCGCCTGCACCGTAGCCGCCAACAGCTTCTTGAAACCAGCCAGGCGCCGCTGATGGATCCTTCGCTGGTGGTGCGCGGTTCGTTGCAGGCGGCGCTGCAACGAGGTCTGGTCAGCCAGGCAGGGCGCGTCGCCATCAACACCACCCCGGGGTTGATGGGCGGCAGTCAGGTGGCTTGGGGCGGCGTCGGTGACCTGCAGCGTGACAACTACTTCATCACCGGCGATTCCGAGCCGGCCAAGATGGGGAGTTCGCTGGGCTGGCTGCTGCAACTGGACGGCGACAACATGCGCAATGCCTTCCTCAATGCGCCGTGGGTAAAGGCGGTCATACCGATCCGGCCTGGCAAGGAGGAAGCCGCCATCAACTGGCTGAAGGGCGTGGAAGGCATGAACGGCATCACCGACGACGTGATCTACCGCTCGCCCAATCCGGATGAGAGGGACGTCGACGGCGACCCGCTCGACGGCCAGCGCATGATCGATGTGCTGCACGATCTCGGCAGGAAGATCCGCATGAAGTACCAGCAGGGCGTGGAATCCGACAAATACCCCAAGGCCTCGGAGATCTCCGATCCGGCTTTGCTGGATGAAGACAATACGGTCAGCGCCACCCCGATCGACCGCGTGTACGAGCACGGCTTCTTCCCGCTTGAGCGCAGCTTCAAGGCCAATGTCGATGGAAACTACGAGATCTTCGACCAATGGATCGAGATCCTGCCCACCGATCAGATCGTGCCGGTGCCGGTGACCTACGATCCCAGGACGGGCCGCCAGATCTGAGGCAGCGGGCGAGTCGCCATGTCCGATCCCAAGCCCATCGAGCCGGTGACGGTGCCGGATCCCAGCGTGCAGCCACCGACCCCGATACAGGCGCCGGCGGCCGATGGCGGCATCCGCGGCATTGATGGCGGCGGACTGGCGCCCGGTCGCGCCTTGGCCAACAAGGAAGCTGAGCCGTGGTTCCTCAAACCGGCCAAAGGGACGCACCGCATGGATGCACAACCGGCTGCGCGCGAGATCCATTACGCGCTGCCGCTGGTAGACGGCGCCACCATCTTCACGGAGCTGGAGATGGTGATCGCATCGTCCACGTCCAGCGTGCTGCTTGCCTACTGGGCCGTCGACATGGGCACCCAGTTGCTTACCGACCCCAAGAAGACATGGGCGCACTTGTTGCTGGAAGCGGCACAGCGTGGCGTCAAAGTCCGCCTGCTGCTGAACGATTTCGATCCTGGTCTACAGACGATGTCGCACATTGGCGCCTGGTTTGCATTGGGGCCGTTGTTGGCCGCCGCCGATAAAGCGGGCATCTCCAAGGATCTGTTGCAGGTGATTGTCTACCGTCACCCGGCGCAAGTGCCGCCGCTGGTCATGGGGCTGGCCGTAGCGAATCTGTATGACGGCGTGGCGGAGCAGATCAACAGGGACATCCCCAACGCCAATAACCGGATGGTGAGCTATCTGTACGCGCCCGGCCTGTGGGACAAGATTGCATTGGACAAAGCCAACAAAGCGGGTCCGGTCAAGGCGGGCCAGGCCTACCCGGGTTGGCCGGCCTCCCATCATCAGAAGATCGCCATCGTCGATGGCAGGATTGCGTTTACCGGTGGGGTCAACCTGACCTCTACCTACATCGACACCCATGAGCATCCCAAGCCGGTGGACAAGGAAGGCATCGGCCCGTGGCACGACGCATACGTACGGGTGGAGGGGCCCGAGATTGTCCGGGACTTCGTTTCCAACTTCATCGGCCTGTGGAATCTCGGCAAGATCAGCATGGAGGGGTTCCTGAAGAACCAGCAGGCGGCGCTCTCGCAGAAGCCGCCATGGTACGTAGGCGCAGCGCCTACCGAGCTCAGGGAGACCGACATCGGCATTGGCACAAGTGCGCCCAGCACTGCCGCGCCATCCGTGGTCGCACAGATCCATCGCACGTGGTCTGAGCCCAGTGTCAATCCGCCGTACTTCACGCCCATCCGCGAGGACGTGCTCAAGGGCTACGAAACCGCGATCAAGCTCGCCAATGACTATATCTACATAGAGAATCAGTACTTCCGCGACAAGCGCATTGGCCAAGCCATTATCGACCGCTGGAAGGTCAAGAAAAGCCTGCAGGTGATCCTTGTGATCCCCTCCCGATCGGAGGAGCTCATCCGGAACAAGGGCGACAAAGTCACCTTGTATGGCGCGGCGCTCCAATACGACATCCTGAAGGCCATGACCGACACCATGGGAACCAACGTCGGCGTATTCGCGATGGAGCGCAAGGACAAGGCCGTGATCTACGTGCACAGCAAGCTGATGCTGATCGACGATCGTTACGCCCGCATAGGCAGTGCCAATGCCAATCCGCGCAGTCTGTCGATGGACAGTGAACTGGACCTCGCCTGGTACGACAAAAGCAGCGCGAGAGCATTGCGACTGAGGCTATGGAAGGAAATCCTCGGTAACGCACGCGGTGTGGACAGCTGGAAGGTGGCTGAATACGTCAAACAATGGAAGAAGATTGCCGAGGCCAATGCCAAAGCCAGGCCGGCAAAGCTGCGGGGTTACGTACGGCCGTTCAAGAACGCGGAATTCAAGATCGGCCTGGCAGATGCGAACCTGGGGCCTTACAGCTAGGTTCGGTCGGCTACCCGGCATCAGAAGTTCATCCATGGCTTCGTCCGGCCGAGATGTCGCCCTGCCTGAAAGTGGGACAGTCCAGATGGGCCGCTTCCGACCCGGCGCGGACATGGAAGCACTGTCGCAAAAGACCGGCGGCCGGCCTAAAGTCGATGGCGGCCGATGCCGGACAACCCGCATGCATGTGTCTCGATCATGACATCCAGGCGTGCCTCCACGTACGGGATATCTTCATCGCCAGCCTGATCCAGGATCTCTTTCGCGAGCGCATTGAACTGGGGCCAGAACTGGGCTTCATGCCGGAGATGCTGCAGCCAGGGCGGCAACATGATGGCCAGGCGGTCCAGTTCCGCATCCAATTGCGCACGAGGTTTCATATCGGAGCGCGCGGCCAGCTTGCTTCCACCCGATGCACGTTGCCGTCGTCCACGAGCGCGAAGCGCAACCCCGACTGGTCAACGCCATCCAGGTGCAGCGTGGCGGTGCCGGTATCCCGTTGCGTTACGGAGATGACGTAAAGGCTGGATCCGAAGCGGTAGCGCAGCTCGTACTCCGTCCATTCGCGAGGCACGCAGGGATCCAGTACCAGCTCGCTCCCGATACGCTGCAAGCCCAGCAGCGACTCGGTCAGCAGGCGGTACATCCAGCCGGCGGAACCCGTGTACCAGGTCCAACCACCCCGGCCGACATGCGGCGCCACGCCATAGACATCGGCCGCGAGCACGTAGGGCTCTACCTTGTAGAGAGCGATGGCATCCGGATCCTGCGCGTGATGGATCGGATTGATCATGCGTGCCAGCTCCCACGCCCGTTCCGTGTCGCCTTGATGCGCGAACGCCATGGCGGCCCATACCGCGGCATGGGTGTATTGGCCGCCGTTCTCGCGTACGCCCGGCACGTAGCCGCGGATGTAGCCGGGATCCTTCGAGGTCTTGTCGAAGGGAGGGTCGAGCAACTGGATCAGTCCTGCCTCCCGCTTCACGAGGTGCTGGTCCAGTGATGCCATCGCCTGGCGCGCGCGCACCGGATCTGCAGCCCCCGACAGCACCGACCAGCTCTGTGAAATCGAATCGATCCGGCATTCATCACTCTGGCTGGAGCCAAGCGGAGCGCCGTCGTCGAACCAGGCCCGCCGGTACCACTGGCCATCCCAGGCATGGGCTTCGAGGTTTCCACGTAGACGCTCGGCGCTCTCCATGCATTCGTCGGCGAATGCGTCGTCGCCGCGAATACGCGCCACGTCGACAAAGCGTTGCAGCGTGTCGTAGAGGAAGAAGCCCAGCCACACGCTTTCGCCCCGACCTGCCTCGCCAACACGGTTCATGCCGTCGTTCCAGTCGCCTGTACCGATCAGCGGGAGTCCACGTTCGCCCAGCAGATTGCAGCCACGGCGAAGGGCCAGTACGCAATGCTGGTAGAAGGACTGCCTCAGGTGCGACGTTGCAGGCATGTCGTAGTACGACTCTTCGTCCGCACCGACCGGGCGGCCGTCGACGAAGCCGACTTGCTCGTCCAGCACGCTGGCATCACCCGTCACCTGCACATAGCGGGATGCCGCCAGCGGCAGCCAGAGGTAATCGTCCGAGCAGCGCGTGCGTACGCCGCGCCCCTGGGGAGGGTGCCACCAATGCAGCACGTCGCCTTGCGGGAACTGGTGAGCCGCGGACAGCAGCAGGTGCGCGCGCGTCAACGCTGGCTTGGCGTGCAGCGTCGCCATGGTGTCCTGCAGCTGATCGCGGAAGCCGAAGGCACCACCGGACTGGTAGTAGCCACTGCGCGCCACATAGCGGCACGCGAGGGTCTGGTACATCAGCCAGCCATTGACCAGTGCATCAACGGCAGGCTCCGGCGTGCTGACCTGCACGGATGTCAGCAGTCCACGCCAGTGGATGCGTACGGCGTCCAGCGCATCGTGTGCCCGCTGCGTGCCCTGAACACGGCGGGCCAGATACAGGGCATCTTCGTAATCCTTGCCCATGCCAAGCCGGAACACCGTCTCGGATGCTTCGCCATCGAGCAGCGACAATGGCACCTGGATAGCAGCGCAGGGATCGAGACCCACCCCCAGCCTGCCGGACAAACGTTCGCGCTGAAGAGCCGCCGGATCGGCCATGCTGCCATTGCGGCCGAGAAATTCCGTGCGGTCGCCCGTGAAGCTGCAGCCACTGGCATCGGTATCGAAGAACGCGACCCGGCCGTTGAACTCGGTGTTGTAGGGATTGCGTGCCGTCAACATGCCGCTGGCCGCATCCTGCTCGGTGATGATGTGCATCTGCGATTTGACCCGCAGGTCACCCAGCACCCATTCCACGTAACCGGTGGCAGAGAGTCGGCGTGCGCGGCCGGACAGATTCCTGAGCTTCAGTACCGAGTACTTGACCGCGTCCTCGACGGCCACGTACACCCACAACTCGCTGGCGATGCCATCTTCGATGTGCTCGTACACGCTGTAGCCGAAGCCATGGCGCGTCCGGTACGCCCCACGGCCCCGGCGCGGCAGCGGAAGCGGCGACCACACGTATCCGGTGTCCTCGTCGCGCAGATAGAACGCTTCGCCACCACTGTCAGCGACCGGGTCGTTGTGCCAGGGCGTGAGGCGGAACTCGTGCGCGTTCTCGAACCAGGTGTAACCCGCCATGCTTTCGCTGACCACCGTGCCCAGCCTGTCGTTGGCCAGCACGTTGGACCATGGCGCTGGTGTCGGACTGCCTTCGCGGGTGGTGATCACATACTCGCGGCCATCGGCCGAGAAAGCACCGGTGCCGTTGTCGTGGACGAACGTGTCTGACACGGCCTCGAATGGCCAACTGTCGTCTTCTTCATCTGCATCCACCGGTGGTGGCAGCCCGGCCGATGCGTCGAGCGCGGGAAGCTCCACAGGATCCTCGCGCGGCCCCTCCGACAACAGCGTCGGCATGATGCGTTCGGCGGGCTCGCGGCGACCGATCTGTGCGGCCAGCGATCCCTGCTGGTCGCTGATGATCACCCGCGCCACCGACTGCAGCAGGATGCGATCCTCCTGCGACATCTGCTGGCCCGGGCGCACGAAGATACCGCCTGGACGATCCAGCACGTTCGCCTCCGGATCTGCCGAGATCATGCCCAGGATCAGGTCCTGCAACTGCTGCCGGTAGCCGGCCTGGCTTTCGTTCCAGATCACCAGGTCTGCGCGCAGTCCCTTGAGGCGCCAGTAGGCGTGCGCTTGCACCATCTGGCGGACCAGTTCGATGTTGTCGGCATCGGAAATCTGCAGGAGGGCGATGGGCAGGTCACCCGAGATCGCGTGACCCCAGAGCCCGGACTGGCCGCGCTGGTTCTGCAGCAGGACATCGGCCTCCGCGCGCAGCAGCGGGTGCGCATAGACAATCAGGCCGGCCAGGCGCTCATAAAGTTGCGCATCCGCCTGCGATGCGTTGATCTGGCGGCGGACGACCTGGCTGTGCGTCCAGGCCAGGTCGAAGACGCGGTCGGCGAGCCGGCGATCGCGGTACTTGTCGATCAGTCCGGCACAGGCTTCGCGGTCCACGCCTACGCCGTGCACCATGTCGATCATCGCGGTCTGGCCCGGTGCCAGCTCGATCCGGCAACGGATGGCCACGATCGGGTCCAGTACCGAGCCCTCGCTGTCGGACAGCACGTCCTGTTCGGCCAACGCCACCGGCGTACGCGGCGTATTGCCACGACCGAGGAAGCGTGCGCGATCGGTTTCGTACGAGATCGCGCCGATGTCGGCGTCATGCACCGCCACCAGATGGAACATCCATGGCGGCACCTCGTCGTGCGCGCGCGGTCGGCGCGTGCACAGCAATGCCTGCTTCTCGCGCACGATCTCGGATTGCACGAACAGGTTGCTGAAGGCCGGGTGCAACTCGTCTGCGATGGCGGGCGCCAGCACCACCTCGGCATAGGTCGTGATTTCGATCGTGCGTGTACGCCGGCTGCGGTTGCTCAAGCGCAACCGGCGCAGCTCGATGTCGTCCTCGGCGGAGATGGCGATCTCCAGGTGGCTCTCGTAGCCGCACTTGCGTCCGCGGAACTCCGCCTTCGCATCGGAAAAGATCGCCTCGTAGTGGTCCACCGGCACGCATGCCGGTTGCAGCGAGGTGGACCAGAACTCACCGCTTTCCACGTCACGCAGGTAACAGAAGTTGCCCCAGTGGTCGCGCGTGCCGTCCTCGCGCCAGCGCGTTACCGCCAGGTCGCGGTGGCGGCTGTATCCACCGCCTGCGCTGGTGACCAGGCCGTGGTAACGCCCATTGGAGAGCAGTTGCACTGCCGGACGCGATGTACCTGCGTTTCGGAAGATGCGCAGCTGGGTCTCGGTTTCGGTGGGCGCGGCGCGCGACCCCAGCGTCTCGGCTTCGTGCGGGTGGAATACGCCGGTATGCGGGATGCGCTCCTGGAGCAGCAGCAGGGTCGCCTGGAACTCGGCATCGGCCACGAAGCGTCGCTGCATGGGCTGCTGCCGCAGCACGTGGACGAGCGAGAGGAATCCCATGCCCTGGTGATGGGCCATGAAGGAGCGCACCACCACATGGTCCTGTCCTGGCGGGACGCGGGCCGGTGTGTAGTCGATCGCTTCGTACAGTCCGAAGTGCCCGCCGAAGCCAAGGTCGGCCTGTCGTTGCAGGTTCTGGCAGGCCGCCTCCGGCGCCACCATCAACGCCATCATCGTGGCGTAAGGCGCGATAACCAGGTCCTGGCCCAGCCCGCGCTTCAAGCCCAGCCCGGGCACGCCGAAGGCGCGGTACTGGTAGTTCATGCGTGCGTCGACGGTGTTGTAGCCCGACTCGGAGATGCCCCATGGCACGTCATGATGTTCGCCGTGCAGGATCTGGGCTTCCACCGCATGCCGGGACGTCTGGTCGAGCAGGGTATCCGGGTAGCTGGGCATGACCAGCTGGGGCATCAGGTACTCGAACATCGAGCCGCTCCACGACAGCAGTGTCGCGTCTCCGTTGACCTCGGTCAGCAGGCGGCCCAGCGCGAACCAGCTCTCCTGCGGCAACTGCCCCTGCGCGATCGCCACGAAGCTGCACAGGCGTGCTTCCGACGCAAGCAGGTCGTAGAGCCCGTGGTCCAGGCGGTGTTCGTCCACGTTGTAGCCGATCACCAACAGGTGGCGTGCGCGGTCATAGAGGAACTCGTATTCCATCAGCGAGAACTGCCCGGCGATGTGCGCGAGGCGTTCGAGTTGATGGACCCGTTCCCGTGCGCGCCTGGTCGCCAGCGTGCCTGCGGGACCATGCTGCAGGTCACGCAGCGTAGGCAGGCGATCACCGGCCCATGCGTCGGCATCGGGCAGCAGGAACTGCAGCTCCGCATGCGCCGACCTGCAGCCCTCGACGAGCGCGGTCGGCCAGTGATGGGGATGGATCCGGTCTGGACCGATGGTGGGCCAGGTCGCGACGATGCCCTCCGCATGCACGACCAGGCGCGCCAGCATGCGTTCCGCATCGGTGACGGTCGCTGGCGGCGCCCGCTGTGCTTGCATCAGCACGGTGCGGAACTCGATCACCGCCAACGACGATGCGTCGCCGTCGGTCTGCGTGTCCTCGAGTGCATCCTCCAGCACGGCCAGGGTGTCGGCCAGCCCAGAGAACGTCGCGGGCGCCAGGACAGGGGCATCGGCCAGCGCCAGCAGGCCCTGGCGCAGGGTCAGCAGGTGCCCGGCAAGGTTGCCGCTGTCCACCGTGGAAACATAGGCCGGCGGCAGCGGCTGCAAGGTCTCGGTGTCGTACCAGTTGTAGAAGTGCCCACGATGGCGCGGCAGCGCATCCAGTGTGTCGAACACCAGGCGGCTACGCTCCATCACGCCACCGACCTGCAGGTAGCCGAAATCGTAGGCCGCCAGGTTGGCCAACAGCGACAGCCCGATGTTGGTCGGCGAGGTGCGTCGCGCCACCACCAGCGCGGGATGCTCCTGCACGTTGTCGGGCGGAAGCCAGTGATCCTCCGCGCGTACGTAAGTTTCGAAGAAGGCCCACGTCCGGCGTGACAGCTTGCCCAGGAACGCCACCTGCGGCGCGGACAGCTTGTCCGTCCGCTGCCCTGGGGGGCGCCCCAACCACGCCATCAGCGCCGGCGATAGGGCCCAGAGCGACAGCAGCGGCGCCGCCACCCACAGCGCCAGCGGCTGTTTCATCGCGAGCAATACGGTCATGGCGATCGCGATCAGCGGCGCGGGCACCATGCTGTAAAGCTCCGCGCGCAGATCACTGCCGAGACTGCGTTCGACTTCGCTGGATGGATTCCACTGCAACAGATGCCGTCGCGTGACCAGCAGGCGCCACAGCGTGCGCAGGATCGCGCCCAGACTGAAAAAAGCCTCGTACGGCAGGCAGGCCACATTGACCAGCGCGCGCCAGAGTTGCCTCAGGCTGGACCTGCCGACCTGGACGAGATGGGTTTCCAATGGCATGTCCACCGGCAGGGCGAACACGTCCCGCAGCGCCGGAAGCAGTACGGGCAGGGCCCATAAACTCAGCAGCCACGCAGTCCAGCTGAGGGGATCCGGGGAGAACAGCCAGCCCAGCACCAGCAGGGCGACGGTGGCGGCCGGCACCAGGCTGCGGCGCAGGTTGTCGAGCAGCTTGCCACGTGAGAGCCAGGACAGCGGATTGCGCTCGAACCCGCCATCGCGGCGTGGCACCCACGGCAACAGCCAGGGCAACAGCTGCCAGTCGCCCCGGATCCACCGGTAGCGCCGCTTCACGTCCACCGCATAGCGCGACGGATAGTCTTCGAACAGACGCACGTCGCTGACCAGGCCCGCGCGTGTGTAGCATCCTTCCAGCAGGTCGTGGCTGAGGATGCGGTTGTCGGGAAAGCGCTCTGCGAGCGCGTGCTCGAACGCATCCACGTCGTAGATGCCCTTGCCGACAAAGGACCCTTCGCCAAACAGGTCTTGATACACGTCCGACACGGTGCGCGTGTAGGGATCGATGCCCGGCTCGCTGCCGAACATGCGCGCGTAGCGCGAACTCGGCCGTCCGCTGAGGCTGGTGCCCACGCTGGGCTGGAGGATGCCGTAGCCGCGGACCACGCGGCGCTGCCGCTCGTCGAACACGGCCTGGTTGAGTGGGTGCGCCAGCGTGCCGGCGAACTCGCGTGCAGCGTCGCGGGGCAATTTCGTGTCGGTGTCCAACGTGATCACGTAACGAACCTGCGTCAGTACACCGACGTGGCCGGTCACCTGAAGGAAGTCTTCCCCGATCCCGCCACGCAGCAGCCGGTTCAATGCCGCCAACTTGCCGCGTTTGCGTTCGTAGCCCATCCAGCGGCGCTCGCGCGGATTCCACAGGCGCGGTCGATGGAACAGAAAGAACAGATCGCCACCGCCTTCGTCTGCCCGTTCGGGCGCGTACCGGCGATTGAGCTGTTCGACCCGGTGTACGGCATGGGCCAACAGCGCGGCATCGCCCGGCAGCGAAGCCTCGTCCGCATCGAGGAAATCGGTGAGCAGCGCGAAGTGCAGGTGACGGTCGCGGTTCGCCAGGAAGCGTACTTCCAGTGCTTCGACCAGGCTGTCCACGCCGTCCGCGCTGCCCAGCATGCTGGGGACCACCACCAGCGTGCGCGCTGTTGCCGGGATGCCCTTGGAGAAATCCATCCGTGGCAGGGGGCGGGGCGGCACCAGCAGGGTTGCCATCCAATTGACGAGCGCTATGCCCAGTTCGCTGAAGGCGAGGAGCGCGAGCATTGCCAGCAGCCACGTCGGCACCGCCTGTGCCGCGGACCCGGCCGTCAGCAGGCCGAGGGTGAACAGGCCGATGATGATCGCGATCGGGATCAGATAGACCGCCAGCGGAATACGGCGCGGTCGCAGGCGAACCCGCTGCGCACCGGACAATGAAGCGGCCACCGCCGCCTGCGTCTGGCTGACGCCATCGTCCACCAGATAGAAGCCGACGTGTGCCTGATGATGGCCCGGCGCGTCCAAGGGCACGGCCTGTGCCAACTGCAACGCGATCTCCGCCACCGAGTTCTCACTGACATTCGCGAGTCGGGCGATCTTTTCCACCACGTGCCGGTAGCTGTCGCGGGTGCTGAAATCCATCAGCCCGTACGTGCGCGCCGGGTCCGCTCGGAGCGTACGCTCGACCACGCTCATGTCCTCGACGAATTCCCGCCAGTCCATGTTGGCCAGAAAGCGCAGGCTGCCGATACTGTTGCTGATCGATACCTGGTCCGCGGCCTGCTGCTGACTTTCCAGATGCACCAGTTCCTCGATGCGCAGGCCGCCATCGGCGGCCCACTGCTCCAGCCAGGTGATCGGCATGGAGAACACCCCGCCACGCCCCTGCAGTCCCCGCGTCAGTTCGGAAACGAACGCGCCGCTCAGCGGCGGATCCGAGCGCGCCATGTCGGCAATGACCAGCACGACGTCTTTGGGATCTTCCGCCGCCGTCCGGTTGAGGTGGGCAGCCCACTCGCTGGCGAGCCGGTGATCGTCACCATCGCGCATGACGCGCACTGCCATGCGACGCAGGTTGTCGATCAACGCCAGTCGCAACATGATCGGGATCGCCCACAACTCACCCAGTTTCAGTGGCGTGATGGACTGGTAGGCGGCGAAGAAACGGCGCAGCGTTTCGGCGTCGATGCGGCCATCGCCGTGTGCGATGGCCTCCAGGGACAGGTCGTACACACGCGGCAGGCCGCTCGAGGGTCCCTGGCTGAGGGACGGGAGCTGCCGGCTGTAGCCTTTCGGCAGATGCCGCCGTGCGGTGACGATCTGCTCTTCCACCAGGTAGTAGTTGTCCAGCAACCATTCGCCGGCCGGCGTGATGCGCATGTCGTCCTGGACCATCCGCGTCAGCAGCGCGCAGACATCATCCAGCAGACCTTCATTCTCGGCCAGGCGATCCAGCAGGCGTTCCGGTCCCGTCTGTGGATGTATCCGATGAGCACGCGCCAGTGCGCGGCCGTGAAGTTCCATCTGCTCCACATTGAACAACTGCGCCCGTAGCGGTGGCTCCGCGCGCAACGGCTTCTGGATCGCGGCGCGGCGCCAGCGCCACAGACGCCTGCGCAGGCGTAACCAGCGGCTGAAAACCCTCCAGACCTGGGGCATCGGAAATCCTGTGGGGAGCGGCTGACCGACGTGGAACCCATCCTTGCACGCACATCAGGAGGTGGATGTGAAGGATGCAGCGCGGTTGCGGGGGCATCACTGCGGAATCCAGGTGACGCGTTCGCACCGTTGCGCCGCTGCGTCGGGCACGCGCCACGCCTCGTGAATGAGAGAAACTTCTAAGTGGGCATCGGCGTCAGCGTGAAGAGAAAACCGCGCGCGCACAGCATTGCACGCAGGCGTTCCTCAGCGGCAATGCGATTGAAGGTGCGCCGCACCCAGAGGCCGTAGCAGGGGCGCCCACCTTCCGCGCTGCTGCCCTGCTGGACGCGACGGCTCACATGGACGTCCATGGATTCGCACGCGGTCGCCCAGATGACGCGCAGATCTTCAGGGCCGATGGATTGGCGATCACCCAGGTGCAGCAGGAAGACCTGTTTCTGTTCGCGTCGCATACGTAGCACCTCCGGCCAATCCGCTCGACTGAGCCGTGCTAGTGCGTAAAGCCTGGCCAGTCGGGGTGCCGGGATGTCTCATACCATTGCTGTGCACGCGTCATCGCTTCCGGCTTGGAGAGATCGGCCTTGGCGAAGAAGAACCAGCGGACGTCGCTGCCTCGCCCTTGCTGCTCATGGACCAGACGATACGCGTTGACGCGGGTATCCCGTTCCGGATCCAGCAGCGCGTCGATGGACTCGACGCCAAGTGTTGAGATGACCAGCGAGATGCTGCTCACGGCATTGCTCCCAGGGCCGCTCGCGCAATGGCGGGACGGGCCTTGATGCGGCGCTGCGAGTCCCTTCTGCCCGACCAGAAATGCCATTCCTTCCTGACGTGCCGGCGAAGCAGCACCGCCACGCGTTGAAGGACACCAGAGCGTGCGATCGCGGGGGGCGTATCGCCAGCATCTGCCTGGATGGGCCAACCTTCGTTCTCCGCGCATTCCACGGCGCGATCATTCAACAGATGGGCCATATGCTGAAACGCGTGGATACCCAGCACGACGCGATGTCGCTTGGTGTTCATGGCGGCTCCCGATCTTGTGCGAGCCGGCACACTGCGGGCGCGGAAGTTAGCCAGCTTCGGAATCCCGCGTAAAGGCACGGTAGCACGCTGCGAGGCGACGTTATGTGCATTTTTTCGTGCATAGGGCGTCACACTGCAGTAACAGGCGGCAGCGCATGGTGGCTGCGTTACGGTGCAAGGCCGTATCGGCTGCTCAGCCGCGCGACGTTTCTCCCGTTCTCCGCATTGAGTTCGAGCCTGGCGCCGCGCCAGGTTACGGCTGTGTCCGCAGCCGCCCATACGAGGCTCATACCGGGCCTGCCTCGCAGGAAATTCTCCATGGAGATGCTACAGAAAGAAGGCTTTCTGCAAGAGAACCTTCTTGGCACGCTCAGAAGCAAGCGTTCGTTCCGCACTTTCATTTATGCGGTTGACAAGGCCGGACTGACGGAATCATTCAACGGTGCCGATCAGTACACCTTCTTCGCGCCTACCGATGAAGCGTTCCGGCAGATGCCGCATGGCACGCTGGACCAACTGCTCGATCCCGGCAACAGGGACAAGCTCGCCGCAATGGTGAACTACCATGTGGTTCTCGGCCGCAAGACCATCATGGACGTCGGAGGGTGGGAAGCAGCGGCCACGCTGCAAGGCCAGGCCGCACCCATCGCGATATTGGGCAGGCAGCTGAGCATCGACGGGGCGCAGATCACGCGTCCCGACATCATGGCCAGGAATGGCGTGATCCATGGCATCGACAAGGTCAATATTCCCGAACCCCCGCCTCGCTGAGGTGAGGCAGCAAAGGAATGCAAGCGGCAGGGGCAATCCCTGCCGTTTTCTTTTCCATGTTCCCGAAGCATGGCGCGTGGCACGGCCGATGCCTATTGCGTGCGCGAAAGCCTTTGTCCTGTGTTTGTTCGCTTCTGGCCGGAAGCGGACGTCAGGTATGCCAGGACCGCTCGGTCCTAGCGTGCAGTCAGCCAACACTAAGCGGTTCGAGCCAACACATCGTGTGGGAATCACTGCACGTCGGCGTCACGAGGCGCTGAAGCCAAGATTGTTTCTATATTCGACGCAGCGTCGACATGGGCTTCCTATGCTCATCCTCCCACTAGGCACCTCCCCGCAACTGGCGATCAAATCGAGCAGCACTGTCGGGAGTGATGGGGCTGATTTCTTTCGGACGCCAGAATAGGGCGATCGGTCACAAATCAGTTGAACCGCCAGCGCGTTAAGCAGCACCTGTTAGTGAACTGGCCGCCGTTGATCCTGTGCCAAGCAATAGTGTTATATCTCCACCTGTATGAAAAGCTGGGAGAGACAAGATGCTCCGGCCAAGGACATGGTTAGTACTGCTCGGCGCGTTTGCTTACTTCACTCTGCATGTGATCTTGCTGGCGCTTGGATCAGAACACGTCAAGCTGTTTTCCTTTGCTTTCCTGATTTTGGCCCCACTTCTAGGGGGCATAGCTAGCTTTGCCTTAGCCCGGAAGTCAGGGGTAATGCGGGGGCGATGGAACGCGCTGGGCGCAGCAATGATGCTTTGGGCGGCGGGCATGGCCAGCACATCCATCGACGAGCTAGTGCACGCCCTGTTCAATACGCCTACAACGCCGAGCGTTTTGCTCTTTGTTCTCTATGCCGTGCCGCTAGTCTTTGCCTTGGCCAGCGAGAACCATGAGGACCGGTTCGTGCGATGGACCGATGCGGCCCTTGCGCTCGCCTTGGGCGGGCTCTTCGCGATCTATACGCTGACCTTCTCCACTGTGCAGGGAACCGATGCAGCCGGGGTGGAACACCTGCGCTTGATGTTCGATGTAGAGAACCTCTTCCTTGCGCTGTTTGCTTTGGGCCGCTGGGTGACTTCGGAGGATTTGGAGCGGCGTCGATACTTCGCAGTTCTGAGTCGCTACGCTGCGATTTACCTGCTCGTGGCGGCCTACGTGAATCACGTGGACAACTCGGCCTACGGTCAGTGGATGGACGCAGTGATTTCCTTGCCCTTTCTCCTTCTAACAATCGATGTGCTGCGGCGCACCCCTGATTCGGTCAGCAATCGCTTGGTAGTACCAGAACGCTGGACGCAGGTAGCGCGCATTGCAAGCCCATTGATTTTGCCGTTGGCGTTACTCGCGGTCGCGACCATGCTCATGCCCCATCGTCCCGCGCTGGCTAGTCTTGGTTTTGTGATGGCAACCGTTGGTTACGGCGTTCGCACCGTACGCGTGCAGGTTCGATCGAGTGAGGAGCAGGAACATTTGGCCAGACTATCTGGCCTCGATGGACTAACCGGTCTCGCCAACCGACGCCGTTTCGACGACAGCCTTGCGCGCGAGTGGACACGTGCAAGACGCAATGGCGATTGGCTTTCGTTGCTATTGCTGGACATTGACCACTTCAAGAGGCTCAACGACCAATGGGGACATCAGGCCGGCGACCAGGGCATCCGGCTGGTCGCGGGCACGCTGGCGTCCAGTCTTCACAGTGGCAGTGGCGTGCTGGCGCGCTATGGGGGAGAAGAGTTTGCGGTGATCCTGCCTGGTTCCACACCAGACGTGGCTCGCGCGGTCGGCGAGGAAATGAGAGTGGCGGTCGAGCAGATGGGGCCGGTGTCGGTCGATGTGCCGGTAACGCTGACTATTAGCGTGGGGGTGGCCAGCGTCAGGGCGATGCCTGAAGGCAGCGCGCTTGGGCTCGTCAAGCTAGCCGACCGGGCGCTTTACGACGCCAAGGAAGCGGGACGAAATAGCGTAGTTGTCAGCAACGGCTTTGAAGTGTCTGACTCGGCTTCCTGACGTCAGCTTCCGACCCGAAGCGGACGCGATAGGAAATCGTGGGCCAGCCGACAGTTGCTGATTCTTGCCTCCCACGCGGCCGCGCCGCCACTAGGATTCTGGTTCAGTAGGTTTTCCTTCGTTGACGATGCGTAGCGCCTCTACCAGCACCTCGTCCGTTCCTGTAGCGGATATCGGCGTTGGAATGAGCCTGTCGGGGATGACGCCTCGCGCTCTGCCGTCACGGTTGGGCCGGAGGATCCTGGCTTTCGGAAAGCTGACCTCGAAGCCAGTGGTAGGCAGCTTGAATTTCTCCGCAGCGCCATATGTGCTGGCGAGGTCGGCAGTCTCTTCGCCAAGCACCGTTGCGAACCCATAGTCTTGGGCAATTGCAGCCACCAACACGGTATTGGAGTAGGAGTGCCGGTTGATCAGCAGATAGACCGGCTTCGCATAGCGGGTTCCATGGCGCGGGTGTACCAGCGGGATCGGGAAGTGGACTCGGCTACCTGGAGGCTTGTCCGCGTACGCCGCCGCCAATTTTGCCGACGTGGTGTCAGGACTGCCTCCGGCCGCGAGCAGGCGCTCTGCATTGGACTTGATGGCGGCCTCGCTCACCCGGATGTCGAACTTCGAGCTGAAGTGGAAGGGTTTGTCTGCAAACCACGCGATCATCGGATCGGAGAAGGAGTTGTCGCCACCCGGGTTGTTGCGCAGGTCGATCAGCACCGCCTTGGTGCCTGCATCGATGAAGTTCGCGAAGGCCTCATCGATGAACGTGCGGAAGGCTGTGGGGTCCCAAGGGTCCGATGCATCTGGCCGGTTGTCGTAGAACGGGCCGGGACGCACGTAGCCAATCCCATCGTCGGTGATGCGCGACGTGCGTGCATTCCAGTCCAGCTCGAAACCGGACGGTCGCGCAGTGGCGGCCGCCTCGAACTCGGACCGGCTTCGGGCGGGCACGACGAGCGTGCGTGGCTGTCCTGCTGTCTTCGCTATCGCGATTTCGTACTGCGATGCGCGATCGCCGTGCCACCAAACGAGCATAGGCAGCTGGGTTTCCATCTGCGTGTAGGCGAGGTAATCGTTGTCTGCCGACACCAGTGCGCGGATGCGGTTCATCCATTGCAGCGCAGGAGCGCCATTCACTGACAGCACCTCGTCGCCCGGTGCAATGCCTGGCACGCCGCTGTAGTCGTCCTGGACAAACGCCCGCCCATCGATGACGCGAAGGTAGAGGGGGAATGCCACGCCGCCTGAGGCGCGGTGCGCCTCCCACTCGGCCATGGGCGGATCGATGCGGGCATGGGCGACATTTCCATACGCGACGAACCGCTGGAACTCGCGCCGCAGCGCGCCCGGCTGCGTCGGGCCTTCCAAGCCCTCCCAGGTCTGGCGGTACTGGGCGTCGTACTCCGCCCGTGAGCGGCGAGCGAACAGGTCGTAATGGGAGGCCTGCAGCGCCGTGTACAGATGCTCCAGTTCCGCCCGGGCCTGAGCTTCGGGCAGCGACGCATCGGTGGGCAACGGGAAGGGCGCCGCGCACGCCATCGGCAGCATCGCCAGAGCCAGCAGGATGAACACGAGCGGACGTTTGAGAACGGAAGGCATATCGATCCTTGTGTCTTTTCGGAGGCCGGGGGTTACTGCCGGTTGCCGTGCATTACGAACGCGGCAATGCTGTGGGCGCCATGACGGTTTCCTCCTGGTTTTCTGACGCTTACTCTCCGTTTCATGACCACATTGAAATCAACGACTTATCCAGATGCGGTCCGGGTGGGTGACTGGCAGGTCGTCCGCGCGACGGGTGAACTCGTCGGCGCGCAGGGCGCAAGCCGCCTGGAACCGAAGGTCGCGGATCTGTTGTTCCTGCTCGCCTCACGGCGCGGGGCGGCCGTGACACGCGAGGAGATCATGGACGCGCTATGGCCGGGCCAGGTGGTCGGCGACGACAGTCTGGCCCGGGCGGTTTTCAAACTCCGACAGGCGCTTGGGGACGATGCCAAGTCGCCGCGGTACATCGAAACGCTTTCCAAGCGCGGCTACCGGCTCATGGCTGAGCCTACCTCAGCGGCTTTGCAGGATGTTGCCGCGACCGACGCGGTGTCTGCGCCGGCGCTGCGAACGAGCGCGGTGCGTCGACGTTGGATGTGGGTCGCGCTGGCGCTCGTGATCGTGGCACTGGTCATCGGGAGTGCCTGGTGGTCGAGCGGGCGGTGGTCGAGTGCTCCGGCTTCCCGCGATGGTGGCTCGGGAGGCCTGATCGCCCAAGCGGATGACTTCTACTTCCAGTTCTCTCGGGGGGACAACGAGTCCGCGATCGAGCTTTACGAGCGCGTGCTGGGTCTTGAACCCGATAATGTGCCCGCGCTGGCCGGTCTGGCGAACGCATTGGTACAGCGCTCAGTCCGCTGGCCTGCGCTGCCCGGCGAGCAAGGCATGCAGTTCAGCCGGCTGGGTGACGCGCTGGCGCACGGGCATCTCGCACGCCCCCCGGCGTCACAGCAGTTGGAACGCGCACGCCTCCTTGCCGCGCGCGCGGTTGCGTTGGATCCCGAGTCCGCGGCTGCACACAAGGCGACAGGTTTCGTCGCCAGCGCCCAAGGACGGTTCAACGCGGCACTGGCTTCGTATCAGCGCGCTGTGCAGCTGGACGTGGATGCCTGGGGTTCTTTGATCAACATCGGAGACGTGTTGGAGATCAGCGGCCGCAAGCAGGAGGCGCTGCCGTATTTCGAGCGGGCCTATGATGCGATGGAGCGTAGTTACGCAAAGAACCGTGCGCAGATAAGACCATGGCATGCGCAGTTGGGCGCACTGATTGCGCAGCGCTACGCCGACCGTGGCGAGCCGTCGATTGCAGAGGCTTGGTTCCGTCGGGTCCTGGCCCACTCTCCATTGCATCCGGAGTCGACCCGCGGGCTCGCGCGCCTTCTGCGAGCGGGAGGGGATGACGCCCAGGCCGACCGTCTCTGCGCCGAACTCGCAAGCCGCGTCGGCGCTAGCGAGTCATGCCAGGCGGGATCACCGGCAAAGGGCGATGTCGAAGGGTGAGGCGCGACATCCGCTTCTGGCCGAGGGCCGACATCGCAGATGTCGTTACCTCATTGAAGTCGATCAGCGAGTTCCTTGCGGCGTTGCAGGATCGTCGGGGTTGAGGTCGCGGTCCAGCAGGCAATCGATGAAGGCACGGAGTGCCGGCAGCATGTAGCGTCGGCTCGAGTAGTAGAGGAAGAGGCCGGGCACCGTCGGCGACCAGTCGGCGAGGACGCGCTTGAGCCGTCCATCGCGCAATGCTTCCGCAATATCACCGTCGTTGTACGCATACAGGATGCCGAGTCCCTGCAGCGCGGCAGGCACGATGATGTCCTGATGGTTCGAGATCACCTTTCCCTCGCCGAAGAACTCGATCGCCTTGTCCTTCTTCTTGAATGGCCAGCCCGCGATCTTGCCGCTACCGGGGAAGCGCCAGTTGATGCACAGGTGGCGACTCAGATCGGCCGGTGTTCTGGGCTCGCCATGCCGGGCAAGGTAATCGGGTGAAGCCACGGCGAGCAGTTCGAAGTCCGGCGTCAGCCGGACCGCCACCATGTCCTTCTGCAGTCGGCCGCCCACCCGTATGCCGGCATCGAATCCTTCCGCTGCGATATCGCTCAGGCCGTCGTCGATGACGATGTCGAGCACGACTTCGGGGTTCACCTTTGCGAAACGTCCCAGCCGTGGCGCAAGCACGCGCTTCGCCGCCATGCTCAGCGTGTTGATGCGCAGCGTTCCCGCCGCGCGCGCACGCGTGCCCACCGCCTGCGCCACGGCGTCGTCCATGTCGCGAAGCATCGGCGCCATGCGCTCATGCAGCCGCCGTCCGGGCTCGGTCGGTGAAACGCTGCGGGTGGTGCGATTCAACAGGCGCACCCCGAGCCTGGCCTCCAGCTGGCGAATGATCTGGCTGAGGGCGGACCGTGAAAGCCCCAGGTGATCGGCAGCCCGGGCGAAGCTGGCCCGGTCGACCACGGCCACGAAGGCCTTGAGTTCCGCGAATTCAGAGCCACGCATTGTGCGCTTATTCCTACATAGCCTGATCGGATAATAGGCGATTCTCTAATCCTGGAGAACGCATCAAGCTGGCTCCGTACACCCAACCGGAGCATTGCAATGAAAGAGCTGGACTTGCCCGAGCCGATCGCGGCCTACTTCGACGCCGACCGCCAGGATGGTCTGGCGGTTGCCCGCTGCTTCACCAGGGAGGGCGTCGTCATCGACGAGGGCAGGACCCATGCGGGTCCGGCCGCGATCGACGCCTGGAAGACCGAGGCGTCTGCCAAGTACACCTGCACCGCCAGGCCTCACACGCTGGAAGCCCAGGGGCGGCGCTACATCGTCACCAGCCAGGTGTCGGGCAATTTCCCGGGCAGCCCGCTGGACCTGCGCTACACCTTCATCCTGGAGCGCGGCAAGATCGCCTCGCTGGAGGTCGCGCCATGAATTTCGACCTCCATCTGGCGGGCAAGCGCGTGCTGGTCACAGGTGGCACACGAGGCGTCGGGGCGGCGGTCGTCGAGCGGTTGTCACAGCTTGACGCACGGGTCGTCGCGACGGCGCGCTCGATGCCGGAGAAACCGGTTGACGGTGTCCATTACGTAGCCGTCGACCTTGCGACGGCCGAGGGTGTCCGCGAAGGCGTCGAGGCGGTTCGCGAACAACTCGGTGGCATCGACATCCTGATCAACGTGGTGGGCGGTTCTTCGGCGCCGGCAGGTGGCTTCGCCAGGCTGGACGATGCGGAGTGGACCAAGGCGCTCGATCTGAACCTGATGTCGGCTGTGCGGATGGATCGAGCATGGCTCCCCGCGATGATCGCGCAGGGGTCCGGCGTGATCCTGCATGTGACGTCGATCCAGCGGTTGCTGCCGCTGCACGACGCCACGATCGCCTATGCCGCTGCGAAGGCCGCGCTGTCGACCTACAGCAAGGCGCTCTCGAAGGAAGTCACCGCCAAGGGCGTGCGCGTGGTGCGCGTCTCGCCGGGCTGGGTAGAGACAGAAGCGTCGGTCGACTTCCTCGGCGGCATCGCGACCAATGCGGGCACCGACTACGAAGGCGCCAAGCAGATGGTCATGGATGCACTGGGCGGAATTCCGCTGGGTCGCCCGGCCACGCCGAGCGAAGTAGCGGATCTCATCGCCTTCCTGGTGTCGCCGCGCGCCGCCTCGATCTCGGGCTCGGAACACACCATCGACGGCGGCACCGTGCCGACCTCGTAAACCCGGCCGACCCCGGAAGGTCTCTGTCCGCCGCCGCCTACCCCGGCGGACAGGGCTCGCGTCTGGCGGATCGCTCGATTGCTCTCGGCTTCCGACCCGAAGCGGCCCGGAATGCCGATCCCGGCTTCAGTCGCGCAATGTCGTAATGCGGTGACGCGCAGGCTGCTAACAGCTCACCCGTGACAACGTCATCGTGCTGCGGGCCGACCGAAGACGCCAAGCTTCGCTAGCGGCAACGCGTGCGCTGTCGTGCCTCACGCAGTCCGACCAGCGCACGTTAGTGGCGGTCTGCTTTGGCGCGCTTCCGATCATTGCGTTCCGACGTCGTCCGACTCTGGGCGAACTCCGGGAACGTTTCCGCCAGTGACGCCTTGTCTGGCAGGACGTAGAACACGCCGCCCCGCTCGAACGTAGTCTGCATGACCCGCTCGTAGAAATCGGGCGTGACGTTGATGCAACCATGCGTGATGCGATTGTCGTCGGGTGAAGGCGATGCAAGGCGTTCCGCACGCCGCTCCGCGGGAACGCCCGTGGCCGTCGGGTGGATGGAGACCGCAGACTCATGGTCCACCCACAACACGCGGCCGGCGTCGATCGACGGGCCGAAGCCGCCGACGAAACGACCTGCAGGGGTCGTGCGGTCTCGGCCAGGAATCTCGCGGAGCGCGAGGCCGGCGATGCCGGGAGCCGTGTGATCGCCGACCGCCGAGCCAAACAGCCCCGGCGCTGCGCCACGAAGCCGGCCATCGCCACCGAACACAAGGATCTGTGCGGCGGCCTTGTCGATGATCGCGAAAGGATAGCCTTGGCTGTCCTTGCTCGCCACGATCCAGCCGGCGAGTTCGATGACCGTGTCAGCGACTTCCTGATCCGGCGGAAGCTGGTCGACGCTGCCAGTGTCTTGCGCGGCGGCGTTTTCTGCGTTGGCCGCTCCGGAACTCGCGAGCGCCAGAACCAGTACGAGCGAGCCGCACGCCGTCCGGATCGCAGGATGGATGCAGGTACGGATGGCGCGGCTCCTCAAAAAGTCGATGCGGTCAAGAAAAGGGACCCGGTGGCCAGCACTGGCCACCGGGTCCCGGGTTTCACACGGTTCGTGACAACACGTGCAGACGCGATCAGCCGCGCGGCACGCGGCGGGGGGCCGCTTCAAGCTGGCGGACGCGGCTGTCGATCTGATCCAGACGCTGATTGGCCTGCTGCGCGGATTGATTGGCGGATTCGGCACTCTGGGCGGCGCCCTGGACCTTCGTGTCGAGCTGATCGAGGCGCGAGTTGATGGTGGCGAACTCGTCGTCATAGGTGGCGCAGCCGGAAAGACCTGCGGCGGCAACCATCGCCACGCCGAGCACGCGCGCCGTCGTGAAATATCGCTTGTTCGTGAACATTCCAATCCTCCTTCGTCGGGGATTCGGAATATAGCGGCCTTTCCCGCCCGATCTGCAAAGTGGCTTCAGCTAACGTTGGAGTACGTAGAGAGGGCGTGAAAGTGCAAGTATTCGTCAATACGCTCGCGCGACGACTGCATATGCGCGAAGCATCGCCGCCTGTGTGCTGCCATCACACTGAATCCGCGTCACCCGTCTCACTGAATTCGCCAGCAAGCATCGACAAGCAAAGCTTCACCCACGTTCCACGGCGCGCGCCGCAGGTCGCGCTCGCAGGCTGCACGCGACCGCACGGGAAGCAACCAGACGGCGCCGGGAGACTCAGCCCTGCATCGGCGTTCGCAGGGATACCGGAGCACTCGGCAAGCGGGTTTCGTCGTGCGCTGACGCGACAACGCCGGACGCAACGACGGTGGATGGCTGCCTGGCTCGTCGTGCATGTGCCCGGCCCAGCCACAGCGCCAACCCGGCCCACACCAGCGCAAGCGGCAGGACGACGCTGACCAGCCCGCCCATCGCCATGCCCAGCCGGGCCAGCACGCCTTCGGCCTGCGCGCCGACGACATCGCCCGCGCGATACATGAAGGTGTCGATGAAGGCCTTGGCCTTGTACTTGTCTTCGCGCGCGACGACGGTGAACAGTACCTCGCGCACGGGCCGCGTGATGCCGCGCTGCACGGCGCGGTTCGCCGCTTCCAGCAGCACCAGGATCACGAAGGAGCCATACACCGCCAGCCCGATGAAGCCGACGGCCGTGGCCAGCGGCAGCACCGCCAGCGCAATGCCCAGCCCGAAGCGCCTGACGAAGCGCCCGGTCAGCGTCAGCTGCAGCACAAGCACCGCGATCTGCGTCCACATGTCGATGCTGCCCAGCAGTGCCGCGCGTGCATCGGTGCCTTCGGCGACGTCCGCCACCATCTGCATGCGGGTGAAGTACACCAACGTGGCCATCACCGCCATCAGCAGCACATACCCTGCGATGCCTGCCAGGAAGGGCGACCGCAACACCGCCCCGATACCGGCCCACATGCTGCCGCCGATGCGCTGGCCTTCATCGGGAAATGCGGCCGCGTCCCCATCTGGGGTCTGCATGCGGTCCGGCACGATCCGCACCAGCAGCCATGCGGCGGCAATGCCCAGCGACAGGAAGCCTGCGGACATCAGCAACAGGCTGGGTGTGCCCAGCGGCTCGGCCAGCTGCGAGGTCAGCCACGGTCCGCAGATCGCGCCGAGCGTGCCCCCGATCGAGATCAGCGCGAAGAACCGTGCGCCCTGGTCGCTGGTGAAGCGGTCGGACATCAGCGCCCAGAACACCATGGTGCCGAACAGGTTGAATACGCTGAACCAGACGTAGAACACCTGTCCGCTGCGCTGACCGACAGCGTCCGGCGCGAACGTCAGCAACGCCCAGAAGCCGATCAGGCTCACCGCGAAGAAGCCGTAGGTGGCGGCGATGAACTGCAGGCGGCGCAGCCGGCTGACCAGCCAGCCGAAGAGCGGATTCACCGCCAGCGTCACCAGCGCCGTGCCGATGAACAGCCAGCGGATGCTTTCGATGCCACGCTCCATGCCCAGCGCATCCCGGACCGGCCGAAGCAGCATCAGCGCCGTGAGCACGAAGAAGAAAAAGCACGCTGCGATCACGACGGGCAGCACCTCGTCGCGACGCAGGTTGAACATCGTGTTCAACCTGCGCCTGTGGACAGGCATGCTGTCTTCCTGCGTTGTCGGTGTGGGCATGGGACGCTCCTGGACGCGATGCCGGCGGTCAGGGGAAGTGCACGCCGATCAGCGCTTCGGTGGCGTCCCACAGGCGTGCGGCGGTCGCGGCATCCCCTGCGGTGGCCGGCACCGTGGCGATGCCGAGCGGGCCGCGCATTTCGTTGGGGCCGGTCGGGCCGTAGTACGCGCCGCCCTGTGCCTCGGGCGCGGTAGCGGCGTACAGGGTCGGAATCGCGCCCTGCGCCGCCGTCTGCAGCTGGTCCTTCATCGCGGACCACTGGCGACCTTGCGCGCTGTCGAGGCCGGGGCCCCGCGCGACCAGTTCGGTGACGGCCACGCCCGGATGCGCGGCGATGCTGGTGATGCCCCAGCCAGCGGCGTCGCTGCGCTTCTGCAGTTCCCGCGCGAACATCAGGCAGGCGATCTTCGATTGTGCATAGGCGGCGTAAGCGTCGTAGGTCGCGGACTGCAGGTTGTCCAGATCCAGGCGCCCGCGGTGGATGGCGACACTGGACAGCGTGACCACGCGGGGCGCGTCGCTTTTGCGCAGCAACGGCAGCAGGTCCGCCGTCAGCGCGAAGTGGCCCAGGTAGTTGGTGGCCAGTTGCAGCTCGAAGCCATCGGCGGACACGCCGCGTTCGGGCGGTGCCATCACGGCGGCGTTGTTGATCAGGCCGTCCAGTTTCGGCAGCGTGCGATTGAGCCGCTGCGCCAGCGCGTGCACGGAGGCCAGGCTGGCCAGATCGACCGCCTCGAACTGCAGCTTGGCATTCGGCACATCGGCCTCGATCCTGTCGATCGCCTCCTGGCCGCGCTCGGGATTGCGCGCGGCGATCACCACCTGCGCGCCGGCGGCGGCCAGCGCCTTGGCGTCTTCGTAGCCCATGCCGCTGGTGCCGCCGGTGACCAGGAAGATACGGCCAGCCTGCGAGGGCATGTCCTGCGGCGTCCAGTCGGGCTTGGGTGCGGTCTGCGCCGCCGAGGTGGCTGAAACGAGCAGCGTGCCGAACAGCACGGTAGCTGCAGCGGCACGGTTGCGCCAGGGATGAGGTGTCATGGAAGAAGACGTCATGGGGGAGGTGTCGGTCATCGTTCAATCACTCTGGAAAGGGGGGAGGGGCGTCACGCCTGTCGACGGTCGGAGTGCGCGCCATCGCATGTCATGTGATGGCTGCTGATACGAACGGCGGGCGAGGGTTGTCCGCGCTCACAAGACGCGGGTGCAGCGTGATGCAGCCACCGGGCTGTCCTTACGCGGAAGAAGGTACGTTCGCCGCGCCGGTGATGGGGCTCCTGGCGGTGTTGCGGAAGGTCGTGCGAAAGCGATGGTCGATGTAGCCGCCTTTCCTGCCGCGTCGCAAGCAGGATGGCGTGCGACTTTTAAAATGGTTTTAAGTGGCGGCGCTTTTTCTTTTCTACGTCCCGTGCACTGCATGGACGTGCGCTGCCATCGGATCATGGGGAGGCATGGCAGAACCCGCGCGTCCGTGTGGTGCTCCGCGCGTGTTCGGCGGGCTGGAACAGGCGCCCCCGATCAGCGCGGATATCGGGTCGGATATGCCTGCATCTGCTGCGTGAGGCGACACGTATGCACGGTAGTCCTCACGGAACGACGCGATGCGTCCCGATACGAAACGCCTGATCCTCAATCTGCTCGGCAACCAGGGGGTGTGGTTCGTCGCCGTGATCGCCGCCGGACGAGGACAGGCATGGCCCGGGGTGCTCGCAGCGTTCGGCTTTGTCGCGCTCCATCTGCGAAGCGCGCCGCGGCCCGCGGATGAGGTTCGCCTGGTAGTCCTCGCGATGCTGTGCGGAGTGGCGATCGATGGCGTGGCCGCGTGGCAGGGCTGGGTCGCCTATCGCGCAGCCACCTTCGGCAGCGCGATGGCGCCGCCATGGATCCTGGCGCTATGGGCGTCGCTGGCGGTCACGGCCAACACGGGCATGCGGTCGCTGCAACCGCATCCATGGGCGGCCGCCATGCTGGGGGGTATCGGCGGTCCCCTGGCGTACTTCGCTGCGGCGCGCGGCTGGGACGCCGCGCAGTTCCCAGCGCCCGCGTGGCGGGGAGGGGCCTGGCTTGCCGTGGCCTGGGCCATGGCGCTGCCGCTGTTGCTCGGCGTCGCGAGACGTCAGGGGGAGCGCGCCGTTCCGCACTGAGGGTGGTGTACGGTAGCGGTCAGCGTTCGGCTTTTTACTCGCGACCGTTCGTTCGCGGTCACTCGCGTATCCCGAACGTCAGGCAGCTGCTGCCACGCCAGTGGATCTCGAGCGGTTCGCCGGCATCGTCGATACCTTCAACCGACGGGTCCTTGCCGCTGCCCAGGTTGAGCTGGCGATCGGGTTGCTTGCTCACGCCCAGCGTCACCACGATCCGGCTGCCGGCTGCCAGCTTTCGCCCGATCACACGCGTGTCCTTCACGATGAGACGTTGAGGTGTACCGGGCTGCAACAGGCGACGCTGCCGGCGGTCTTCGCTGTAGCTTGCACGCTGCAGCCACCACGCCAGGTCGAGATATTGTCCTTCTGCGTTCAACTCGTAGACGCCGACGGCCAGATCGACATCGCGCTTGTTGAGGGTGAAGTCCAGCACGCCACCGAACGGGCCGGCCAGTTCCATGTCCTGCGTGAGGGCATCGCCGACGAAGACCAGACCCAGGAGGGGATCCAGTCCGGTGTTGACGACCTGCTGGGGCGCTGTCCAGCCGGCATCGGTGCGATCACTGAAATCCACGCGTTGACTGGCCACGATGCCCGGCTGCGGTAGCGCGGACAGCGCGTAGGCATCCGCCGTGGCACCCGGTGCCAGGCAGAGCGACTGCCTGCGCGTCGCCATCGTCTCCAGGGTATCCGCATGGCGCCAGGCATCGGCGCCCATGGCCTGCCAGTTGACGCGGCCGGCCAGCAGCTCGGGCTTCGGCGCGCCTTTGAGCACGTGATCGAACCAGGCCAGGCGCAGGGCCTGCAGGTTGATGCGCGCAGCAGCATCCGGCGTGTAGCCCTGCACGGTCGGCGGGACGCCGCTCTGCATCGTGACGTGTTCGTACGGCCCGATCACCAGCGTGTGGTCCGCGTTCGGGCGGTGCCGCAGATGCTCGCGGAAATAATGCAACACGCCGGCCTGTGCGCCATCGAAGTAGCCGGTCGTGGCCAGCACCGGGATGTCGATGCCGGCGTACGCCTCGCCTTGCGGAATCATGGCCTGCCAGTAGCCATCGTAGGCGGGGTGCTGCAGCCATTTCGCGAACACCGGATTCGTACTGCCATCCATCTCGGGCCGTTCGTCGTAGGCCCGGCCGCTGGCGTACGTGTCGTGATCGAGCTTCGCCCAGCGAGGGCTGTCGTTGTAACGCACGTCGTCCAGCCAGCGGCTGCTCGCCGTGTACAGGGGCCACGGATACATGAAGTTGAGGAAGACATTGCCTTCCATCGGGATGTCGATGCCCGGCGCCGCCGACGCGGATGTGGCGATGGCTTTCAATGCCGGCGGTCGATGCTTCAGCGCGGCCCACTGGGCGAAGCTGTTGTAGCTGCCTCCGAACATGCCGACGCGGCCATCGCTCCACGGCTGCGCCGCGATCCAGCCGATCACCGCCGCCGCATCGCCCCCGTCGTACTCGAAGGGAGCGATGGCGTCCGGACTGCGTCCCTTGCCGCGGCTGTATGCCACCGCGCCGGCGTAACCATGCGCGGCCATCGTCTTGGCGTCGCCCCAGGCCACGTGATCGTTGGCGTAGATGGTGAACTGCAACAAGGTGGGGAGACGCGTCTCCGTGGCAGGTCGCACGACGAGGGCAGCGATACGCGCACCGTCCGGGGTCTGCACCAGCACGTCGCGGTCGATCCGGTAGCGACGGGCGTCGTCTTCCTGCAAGGCGTCATCGAACAGGGGCTGCAGCGCGGCAAACGCGGCATGGACCTGGTATGCACGGACGAGATCGATGGCCTCGGGCAGTGGCAGGCGTCGCTTGCCGGCGATCTTCGCCAGCGCCGCATCAAGATCGCCGCGTACCCGTGTGATCGAGGTGCCGAAAGCGAACTCCGCCTGCAGCGCCGTTCTGTCGTCCAGCATGCCGAAACGTTGCACGAATGCCTCGCGCCACGCCTGCGCGAACGGGATCCCGTCCCGTGCCTGCAGCAGCTTCGCGCGCGCATGGATCTCGTACTGGAGGAACAGGGGTGGCTGCGAAGGCGGATCGTTGCGCAGCACGCGTAGCGCATCGATGCTCTCGATCGCCTGCGCGTACTGGCCGGCGACCATCTGCAGGCGGAAGCGCGTGCCGAGGTAACGCGCCCGGTCCTCGTCCTGATGGAGGCTCAATGCTTCGCGCGCAAACGACGGCATCGCCTCATCGAGGCGGCCGTCGTCCAGTCCCATCGGGACATGCACAACGGGGTTCTGTGCCAACAATGGCAGGCAGAACGCCATCAGAAGAAATCCCAGCAGTCGCTTCATGCCCGCCACGTGTAGTGATGCCAGCACGCAGCTTGGCATGCGGCCTTCACGGCGGGGAAGTGGCGGGTGCAGGCCTGCTGGATGCCACTGGCTCACGAGGTGCGTGCGCGTGAAATCCTCGGCAGTGCATTGAGCTGGACGGCCACGTAATCCATGTGGCCGCCTGCCACGTCGCGGGCACGGGCGGCGTCGCGCGCGAGGATCGCGGACAACAGCGCGTCATGCTGCCTGCGCAGTTGTTGCGAGACCGGCGATTGCGGCGAAAGGCCCGCCAGGCTCACCTGCACATGATCGTGCAGCAGTGCCAGCAAGGAGGCGATGAGGTAGGAAAACACCGGGTTGTGGGTGGCATCGGCGATGGCGCGGTGGAAAGCGACGTCGCTGCGGATCTGTGCCTGACGATCGCTGCTGCCATAGGCGGCATCGACGGCGGCGTGCGCGGCCTGCAGACGCGCGCGGTCTTCGTCGTCGTGGCGAAGCGCGGCCAGTTCCGCGGTGCGGCCTTCCAGCATCGCGCGGAACTCCACCAGGTCCGCCTGCAGCATCGGGTGCTGTCGCGCCATGTCCTGCCATATCTCCGCCATGCGCCGTTCCGCCGCGGCCACCACATAGGTGCCATCGCCCCGGCGACGCTCCAGCACGCCGCGCGCGACCAGCAGGCCGATCGCCTCGCGCGCGGTGGCGCGGGATACCGCCAGTTGTTCCGCGAGCGTGCGTTCGGCCGGCATGCGCCGGCCAGCGGCGTAGCGCCCGTCGGCGATGCCTTGTTCGAGGTGGCGGGCCACCTGGGCGACCTGGGTAGGCATGGGCGGTCCCGTGCTGGATCGAATTGGTCAGACCAATATACCGTGCCCGGCGGGGCCACACAGACTCGCAGCCGGACAAGCCAGACCCGCCCGCCATGCGCTCGCCAGATCCTGCCGGCTCCTCCCCCTCCCGGGATGTGTATGTGTTCGCCACCTGCGTGGTGGACCTGTTCATGCCCGACGCCGGCCTCGACGCGATCGCGGTACTGGAGCACCTTGGCTGCCGCGTCCATTTCCCCGATGCGCAGACCTGCTGCGGGCAACCCGCGTACACCAGCGGATTTCCCGAAGAATCGCGCCGGGTCGCGCAGGCGCAGCTTGATCTGTTCCCGCAGCGCTGGCCGATCGTGGTGCCATCGGGCTCGTGCGCCGGGATGATGCGGCACCACTGGCCGAAGCTGTTCGAGGACGATCCCATGCTGCTGGCGCGTGCACGCGACATCGGGGCGCGGGTGGTGGAGTTCACCGACTTCCTCGCGGCGACCGATCTGCCGTTGCCCGTCGCTGCCACCGACGCCCCGGTGTCGGTCTGCCTGCACACGTCGTGCAGCGCACGCCGCGAAACCGGCGCGCTGGCCAGTGGGCGCCAGTTGCTCGAAGGTTTGCCGGGCGTCGAGTTGAACATCCAGGCCTACGAATCGGAATGCTGCGGCTTCGGCGGTACGTTCGCGGTCAAGCAGCCGGACATCTCCGCTGCCATGGCGGGCGACAAGGCCGATGCGCTCACTGACAGCGGCTGCGATGCCTTCGTCAGCGGCGACTGCGGATGCCTGCTCAATCTCAACGGCACGCTCGCGCGACGCGAAGGCCGCCTGCAGGGCAGGCACATCGCGAGCTTCCTGCGCGAACGCTGGGGCCTGCCCAGTCCGGAGGCGGGGGCATGAGCGTTCCGTTCGCATCGGCACGCGCGCGTTCGGCGATCCTGTCGCGCCTGCGTGCGGCGGCACCGGTGGAACTGCCTGCGCCCGATGTCGCGGCGTACTACGCGACCACAGCCGTTCCCGCCGTGGCTGCGTTGCGTGAACGCTTCATCGCGCAGGCGCGCGGATGGCGCGCCGAGGTGATCGAAACCGACGCCGCCGGTTGGCCCGCCGCGCTGGCATCGGTGCTGAAGGCCAAGAACGTGCGTCGCCTGATGGCGGGCCGCGACACCGCCATTGCGGACGCCTTGCCGTCGGCGACGCGCGACCTGGCGCTGGACTGGTACGACGCGCCGATCGAAACGCTGAAGCCGGTGCTGTTCGATACCGTGGATGCCGGCATCACCACCACGCTCGGCGGCATCGCCGAGACCGGAAGCCTGGTGCTATGGCCGGATGCAAGGGAGCCGCGCACGCTCTCGCTGCTGCCGCCGATCCACATCGCCGTGCTGCGCGAGGACGCGTTGCATGCCACGCTGCATGGCGTGATGCAATGCCAGCAGTGGGCCATGGACTTGCCGACCAACGCCCTGCTGGTGACGGGGCCGTCGAAGACCGCGGACATCCAGCGCCTGCTGGTCTACGGCGCGCATGGGCCGCGTGAACTGGTCATCCTGCTGCTGCGCACGGAGGCCATGGCATGAGCGCTGTGCGGCCTGCGGCCGACCCGGTGGCGTTCAAGGACAACGCGCGGCTGGTACTCGCCGACCCGGTGCTGCGTCGCGGCTTCCGCGGCGCCATGGATTACCTGGCGGACAAGCGGGCCGTGCAGTTCCCCGACAGCGAGGCCTTCGAGACGCTGCGCGGGCTCGGCGAACATATCCGCAAGCGCGCATTGTCGCGGTTGCCGGACCTGCTCGATCAACTGGAGCGCGCGCTGCACGCGCGTGGCGTGCAGGTGCACTGGGCCGAGGACGCTGCCGACGCCAACCGCATCTTCCTGGAGATCGCCCAGCGCCACGATGCGTCGATGATGGTCAAGGGCAAGTCGATGGTCAGCGAGGAAATCGAGCTGAACCACCGCATGCAGGAACACGGCGTCGCCTGCGTCGAGACCGACATGGGCGAGTACATCCTGCAGCTCGACCACGACCGGCCCAGCCACATCATCATGCCGGCGATCCACAAGACCAAGGAAGACGTCGCCAGGATCTTCGCCGAGCACATTCCTGGCGCCGGCTACACCGAGGACGTGGACGAACTGATCGCCATCGGGCGCGTCGCGCTGCGCGACAAGTTCCGCCAGGCGAAGATCGGCGTATCCGGCGTCAACTTCATGGTCGCCGAGACGGGATCGCTGGTGCTGGTGGAGAACGAGGGCAACGGCCGCCTGTCGACCACGGTGCCCGACGTGCACATCGCGATCACCGGCATCGAGAAGGTCGTCGAGAAGCTGGAGCACGTGCCGCCGCTGTTCACGCTGTTGACGCGTTCCGCGACCGGCCAGGCCGTCACCACCTACCTCAACATCATCAGCGGGCCACGTCGCGAGGGCGAGAAGGACGGCCCGCGTGAAGTGCATCTGCTGCTGCTGGACAACGGCCGCAGCCAGGCATTCGCCGAAGAACGCTTCCGCGCGACGCTGCAGTGCATCCGCTGTGGCGCATGCATGAACCACTGTCCGGTGTATGCGCGCATCGGTGGGCTGTCCTATGGCACTACTTATCCCGGACCGATCGGCGCGATCATTTCGCCCCATCTGCTGGGCCTCGAATCGACACGCGACCTTCCGACAGCGTCCAGCCTGTGCGGCGCATGCGGCGACGTCTGTCCGGTCGGCATCCCGATTCCGGAACTGCTGATGCATCTGCGCGAAGCGGGACGCCATCGACGTCCCGCAATGCAACAACGCCAAGCGTTGAAGGGACAGGGCGCAGTGCGTAGCATCCCGGAGGTGCTCGCCTGGAAGGCGTGGCGACTGCTGTATTCGAATCGCATGCGGTATCGCCTGTTCACTTGGATCGCCTCCCGGCTGCGCGGCTTCACGCCCGCTTGCCAGGGTGGCTGGACACGCTCGCGCATTCCCCTGACGCCCGCGCCGCGCTCGCTGCATGAGCGGTTGCGGAATGCGCGCACCGCGACATCACATGACACGCAGGAGGAGTAGGGGAACACGATGGCATCGGCGGCGGACCGGGAGCATCCGCACGTCCATACACACGAACGGCACGCAAGCGGGAACGCTTTCGGCCGGCCTGGGAGGGGTGGCATGGCAACTGTCCAACAACACGTCGAAACAGTGTTGCGGGTGATCCATTCGGGATCGCAGCACGCTGGCAACAACGCAAACACCGATCTGATCCACCGCTCTTGGCGCCGCTGCGCCAATGAGCACGCACTGGATCCGGCCATGCGTCCGGATGTGCGCATCGAAACCCATTCGCGCCTGCGCGAATGCCGCCAGCAGGTGGAAGAGCACCTGCACGTGGCGCGTGCCGGCATGGAACAGCTGTACAAGCACGTCTCCGATCTCGGCTACGTGCTGCTGCTGACCGACGCGGAAGGCGTCACCCTGGACTTCATCGGCAACGACACCTGGGATGCGCCGCTGCGTCGCGCGGGTCTCGCACTCGGGGCGAACTGGAACGAGATCCACGCCGGCACCAACGGCATCGGTACGTGCATCGCCGAGCAGTCGACCGTGATCTGCGACCGTGAGGACCATTTCTACATCGGGCACATCGGCCTCAGCTGCACCAGCACGCCGCTGTACGATCCCGATGGCGCTTTCATGGGGGCGCTGGACGTGTCTGCGCTGTCCTCGCCCGACCGGCGCGAGAGCCTGCACCTGGCGCGCCACCTGACCGTGCTGCATGCGCGCATGATCGAGGACGCGAACTTCATCCGGCAGTTCCGCGCCCACTGGATCCTGCGGCTGGGTACCGTCGGTCCGCTGGTCGACGTATGCGGCGAACTGATGCTGGCCGTGGACCGCGATGGCCGCATCGTCGGCGCCAACAGCGGTGCCCGCCAGCAGCTCCGGTTGCTGGAATCGCTGCATACACGCGACGACGCACGCGCGCAGCTCGTCGGCAACCACCTCACGGGCGTGTTCGGCACGCGCATCGACGACATCTGGCGACTGACCAAGGGTACGTCGCATGATTCGCGGGGTGTGGTCACCACCTGGGACGGGCTGGGCTACCACGCATCGATGATCGCGCCGAAGACCGCGCCGCGCATGCAGGCCGCCGATGCTGGAGACGTGCAGCGCGATCCCGCACGGACCAGCGTGCTGTCACGCCTGTCAGGGGGCGATGCGCGCATGGACCAGTTGCTCGAACGTGCCGCGCGACTGGTGGACAAGCCGGTCAGCATTTTCCTGCAGGGCGAAACGGGTACCGGCAAGGAAGTGCTCGCGCGTGCGCTGCACGACGCCAGCCGGCGCGCCGATCGCCCGTTCGTGGCGGTCAATTGCGCCGCGATCCCGGAGTCGTTGATCGAGAGCGAGCTGTTCGGCTACGCGCCGGGCACGTTCACCGGCGCGCGCAGCAAGGGCATGAAGGGACTGATCCAGCGATCGGACGGTGGCACGCTGTTCCTCGACGAGATCGGCGACATGCCGCTGCCGCTACAGACGCGCTTGCTGCGCGTGCTGGCCGAGCGTGAAGTGCTGCCGCTCGGCGCAGACGAGCCGGTGCGGGTGGACCTCAACGTCGTGGCAGCGTCGCACCGCGACCTGCGCCGGCAGATCGTCGCGGGCACCTTCCGCGAAGATCTGTACTACCGCCTTTGCGGGGCCACGCTGGCGTTGCCGGCGTTGCGAGAGCGCGGTGACAAGACGTTCCTCATCGAGCGCATCCTGGAGATGGAAGCGGAGTCGATGGGTGTGCGTGCGGCGATCGATCCGCAGGCCGTGGCGGCGCTGCTGCGCCACGACTGGCCCGGCAACATCCGCGAACTGCGCAATGCACTGTGCTACGCCCTGTCGATCGCCGATGGCGCCACCGTCGGCCTCGACCACCTGCCGCAGGAGGTCATCGACAGCGAAACCGCAATGCCGCACGCGACAGCGACCGTGATCCCGTTTCCGCGGGAACCGGCACCCGGCGACGACGAGCGTGCCGCGCTGCTGGAAGTGCTGCGCCGCAACCGATGGAACATCAGCGAAGCCGCGCGCGATCTCGGTTCGTGCCGCGCCACGGTCTATCGACGGATGAAACGCCTGGATATCGTGTCGCCCACGCAATCGGACTGAGCGCATCCTTCTTGTTGCCGGCCTGATGCCGGCCGCCCGGACGGCCCGTCGTGATGACGGGCCGTCTTCGTTTGCATCGCCCGCGAGCTTCCACGTCGGCATCGGGGTGCGACACCTGTCGCAGGACCGTGCGACAGGTCGTCGCAGGCAGGTGTCGCAGTCGCATTGCACTGCGGCATGGACAGGCTTGTATTCGTACGTCGCGAACACGCCAAGTCATTGATTTCATGACGCCCTGCTTCATTCGTCCGCTGCAGTGCAACGTGGCACGCGCCTTGCGCTACCTCCTGTGTGGACGCGCTGCGCATGCGCAGCGGCGTCCCGGAAACACCGTCACGGCGCGGACATCGATCCGCATGCCGACCGGTCCATTCACTCGGGAGGGAAGCACCACCATGAAGAGAGAGACGATGCGGGCGATGCCGCGCCTGTTGCCGCTGGCCCTGCTGCCGCTGCTCGCGGTCGCGGGTACGGCCAGCGCGCAGACCACGTTCGACGTGATCGGTCCGCGCGAGTACGAGCTGCCGGTCGGCTTCGAGCCATTCAACGTGTTCGTGCAGTACGCGACCTACCAGGACAACGCACGCGTGTTCGATGCCGATGGCGACCGCGTCGATGGATCGGGCAGCAAGGCGTTGACCGGCCTGTCCAAGTACGTGCGCTTCTGGACGCCGGAATCGAACAAGAAGATCGGCGTGGCGTGGGAAGTGATCGTGCCGGAAGTCGCCATCCGCAATACCGCTGCCGCGCCGGGCGACCGCCACATCAGCGGCATCGGCGATCCGATGACCGGCTTCGCCATCTGGTACAAGCCCAACGAGCGCGCCACGCTCGGTTTCCAGTCGTTCGTGCAGGTGCCGGTGGGCACCGAGCGCGTCAGTGACACCAACTGGAAGAACCTGTCGAGCTTCTTCTGGGATTGGCGCATGGGCGACAAGTTCGGCTGGACCGGCGACGCCGGCTTCGTCTGGCAGAGCCGTCGCGACAGCGGCATCCAGCCCGGCCTGACGCTGCATACCAACAACCGGTTCGCGTATCGCGCATCGCAGCGGCTCGAGCCGTTCCTGGCGCTGGATGCCGAGCACACGGAATCCAACGATGGCCTGCCGACCGGTTGGGCCGTCGACGCCGGTGCCGGCCTGATGGTGCACACCTTCGACAACCAGTCGATCACGCTGCGCTACTCGACCTCGCTGGATGGCAAGAACCACAGCGTCAACGACAGCGTCAACCTGAAGTACGCCTACGTGTGGTGATCGCCGTCGGTGGCGCGCCGTTCCCCATGGACGGCGCGCCGGCAAGGACAACGCAAGCAAAGGAAACCCCATGACACAGACCTACCAGAACTACATCGATGGCGCGTTCGTCGCCGGCGGCAGCGCGACCGTGGACGTCACCAATCCCGCGGACGGTGCGCTGCTGGCGCGCATCCCCGACAGCGACGCGGCGACCGTGGACGCAGCGGTGCGGGCGGCACGCCGCGCGCAGCCGGCGTGGGAAAAGCGGGCGCCGATCGAGCGCGCCGGTTACCTGCGGCAGATCTCCGCGAAGCTGCGCGAGCACCGCAAGGACCTCGCATCGGTCATCGTCCGCGAGCAGGGCAAGATCCAGCAGCTGGCGCAGGTCGAAGTCGACTTCACCGCCGACTACATCGACTACATGGCCGAGTGGGCGCGCCGGCTGGACGGCGAGATCCTCACCAGCGATCGCGCCAACGAGAACATCTTCCTGTTCCGCAAGCCCATCGGCGTGGTGGCCGGCATCCTGCCGTGGAACTTCCCGTTCTTCCTGATCGCCCGCAAGCTGGCACCCGCGTTGATCACCGGCAACACCATCGTGATCAAGCCCAGCGAAGAGACGCCGATCAACGCTTACGAGTTCGCCAGGCTCGTGGCCGAGACCGATCTGCCGAAGGGGGTGTTCAATCTCGTCGGTGGACTGGGTCGCAGCACGGGGCAGGCCCTGGTCGAGCATCCCGAGGTCGACCTGATCACCTTCACCGGCAGCGTGGCCACCGGCAGCCGGATCATGCAGACGGCGGGCCGCAACCTGACGCGGGTGAACCTGGAGCTCGGCGGCAAAGCACCGGCGATCGTGCTGGCGGATGCCGACCTCGATCTCGCGGCGAAGGCCATCTACGACTCGCGCGTCATCAATACCGGCCAGGTCTGCAACTGCGCCGAGCGCGTGTACGTGGAACGTGGTGCGCACGAAGCGCTGGTCGAACGGCTGGTGAAGCTGTTCCGCGAGACGCAGTACGGCGATCCGTCCGAGCGCGACGACCTGCAGATGGGGCCGCTGGTCAACCAGGCGGGCATGGACAAGGTGTCGGCCGCGGTGGAACAGGCCAAGCGCGATGGCGCGACCATCGTCACGGGCGGCAAGCCGGCGGAACTCGGCAAGGGTTTCCACTACGAGCCGACGCTGATCGTGGATGCGCGCGCGGACATGGCGATCATGCGCGAGGAGATCTTCGGACCGGTGTTGCCGATCCAGGTAGTCGACAGTCTCGATGAAGCCATCGCACTGGCCAACGACTCCGAATACGGCCTGACCTCCTCGATCTTCACCCGCGACATCAATGCCGCGATCAAGGCGGCGCGCGAGTTGCGCTTCGGCGAGACCTACATCAACCGCGAGCACTTCGAGGCGATGCAGGGCTTCCACGCCGGACGGCGCAAGTCGGGCATCGGCGGCGCCGATGGCAAGCACGGCCTGCTCGAGTTCACCGAGACCCACGTGGTCTACCTGCAGACGCCCTGAAGAAGAGAGTCGAATCGATGAGCAACGCGAAAGAACACGATGGCTGCGGGTGCGCATGCGCAGGACATCCCGACGATACCGGCCGCCGCAGCATGCTGACCGGCGCGCTGGCTCTGGCCGCGCTGGCGCCCATGGCGATGGTCAGTGGCGCGGCTGGCGCCCAGGCTGCGGCCTCGGCCCCCACGCGCAAGCCCGAGCCAGGCGACAAGCTGGCCTTCATGATCGGACCGAAGGCGGGCAAGGAGGTGAAGCCTGCCGACATCGAGGTCGGCAAACCACCGGTGCTCGCCTATCCGATGGATCCGGCGACCGGCAAGGTGATGATCTCGAAAGCCAACCTGTTGACGGTGGTGCGACTGAAGCCTGCCGATCTCAAGCCGACCAGCGCACGCAATGCGGCTGACGGTGTCGTCGCGTTCTCGTCGTTGTGCACGCACTACGGCTGCCCCATCACCACGCTGCATCCCAGCCAGACGCAGATCGTCTGCAACTGCCATGGCTCGGTGTTCGACGCGGCCAACCGCGGTGCCGTCACGCAGGGGCCGGCCACGCGCCGGCTGGCGATGCTGCCGCTGACGATCAAGGACGGCGCACTCGTGGTCAGCGGCAAGTTCGACGGACCGCTCGGTCCACCGACCACCTGACCTGCACCCCGTTCCAACGTCCATCACTTACACCAACGCTTCACCCGGGAGGAGACCCATGCACCTGAAGTTGATCACGGCCGCGCTCGTCGCGACCTTCGCCTCGGCCCCGCTCGCCGCGGCCGACTACAACCCCGTCACCGACGCACGCCTGGCCAAGCAGGAGCCCGCGAACTGGCTGCTGACCAAGGGCAACTACGCCGGCTGGAGCTACAGCGAACTGGACCAGGTGACCACCGCCAACGTCGCCAAGCTGCGGCCGGTGTGGTCGGCGGCTACCGGCGTCAACTCGGGCCACGAGGCCCCGGCGATCGTCAACGGCGACTACATGTTCGTGGCGACGCCGCACAACCAGGTGATCGCCTACGACACGCGGACCGGCAAGGTCCGTTGGAAATTCGTGCGCGAAGTGCCGGAAGGCCTCGGTGCGCTCCATCGCACCAACCGCGGCGTGTCGCTGTACGGCGACAAGGTGTATGTCGGCAGCATCGACTGCATGCTCAGCGCACTCGACGCCACCACGGGCAAGCTGGTGTGGGAAGCGCAGGTGTGCGACTGGGAACAGGACAGCGCCTACATCACGTCCGCGCCGCTGGTGGTCAAGGGCAAGGTGCTGATCGGGCCGTCGGGCGGCGAGTTCGGCGTGCGCGGTTTCCTGAAGGCGTTCGACGCGGAAACCGGCAAGCTGGCCTGGACGCGCTACAGCGTGCCGGCGCCGGGCGAGAAGGGCTTCGAGACGTGGCCACAGGACGGCGAGTGGAAGGATGCGTGGAAGAACGGCGGCGGCACGATGTGGATGCCGGGCAACTACGACGCCACCAACAACGTCATCTACTGGGGCGTCGGCAATGGTGCGCCGTGGCTCGGCGACCAGCGTCCCGGTGACAACCTGTATCTCGCATCGGTACTGGCACTCGATCCGGAGTCCGGCGACATCGTCAGCCACTTCCAGTATCACTGGAACGATTCGTGGGACTGGGCCGGCATGAACGCGCCGACGCTGGTGGAGTTCAACCGCAACGGCAAGAAGGTGTCCGGCCTGATCAGTGCACAGCGCAACGGCCGCCTTTACTGGCTGGACCGCGACGACAAGGGCCAGATCACCTACAACAAGTCCGAGCCGTACGTGACCAATACGGTGTTCTCCAGCATCGACCCGAAGACCGGCCGACCGACCTACAACGAGGAAGCCAAGCCGGCTACCGGCAAGACGCGCACCTACTGCCCGAGCCTGTGGGGTGGCAAGGACTGGCCGTACGAGGCGTACAACCCGAAGACCGGCATGTTGTACATCCCGTACAACGACAACCACTGCCTCACGCTGACCGGCCTGATCCAGCCACGCATTCCCGGCCAGTGGTCGGCCGGCGTGGACATCAACCGCCTCGACCTGTCGGTGAAGAAGAACTTCGACCACATCGGCGGCATCCAGGCATGGAGCGTGGATGGCGGCAAGGAAGTGTGGCGCGAGAAGTATCCGCACTCGTGGAACTGGGGTTCGATCATGACCACGGCAGGCGGCGTGCTGTTCGCCGGTGGCACCAACGACCGCATGTTCCGCGCGTACGACGCGAAGACGGGCAAGCTGTTGTGGGAGTTCCCCACCCCGTCCGGCATCATCGCACCGCCCAGCACGTTCACCGTCGATGGCAAGCAGTACATCGCCGTGGTATCCGGCTGGGGCGTGGACGCGCAATGGATCCAGGGCAAGATGCACGACCTCGCAGGCTGGGAGAAGGCCGTGCCGGAAGGCGGCTCGGTGTGGGTCTTCGCGCTGGGCGACTGATCGTCGCGAACATGTTCCACCACTGCGCGGCCCGCCCAGGGCCGCGCAGTTCTCCCTTGCAGAGAAGAGCAGGACGTCCCGATGTCATCGAAACACGTATTCCACTGTCTCCTCGTCGCGCTGCTGGCGTGGGTTCCCCTGCACGCGGCAGCGAAGGTCTGCAACGTCGCCATCGGCAGCAACGACGCAATGCAGTTCGACAAGAAGGAGATCCGTATCGCCGCCGATTGCACGCAGGTGAAACTGACACTGCGGCATACTGGCGCCCTCCCTGCCGACGTGATGGGCCACAACTGGGTGCTGACGACATCGGCCGACCTCCAGGCACTCGCCACTGCAGCAGGAAGAATGCCTGCCGGCAGTGACCACGTGCCGCGTGGCGACAAGCGCGTGCTGGCCGCCAGCAAGGTGGTCGGCGGTGGGCAGTCCACCACCTTCACCTTTTCCACGTCGGCGCTGCGCAAGGGTGGCGACTACACGTTCTTCTGTTCGGTCCCCGGCCACTGGACCCTGATGCAAGGCAAGTTGGTGTTCGGATGATCCACGCATGGTGATGACGTTTCGATGCTGGCCGTGGCTGGGTGGTGCGCTGTTGGCGCCCTGTGCGCTGGCGGCGCCCGCTGGCGACCCCCGGCTTCCTGCGGAAACCCTCGATCGCGTCGTGGTGACCGCCACACGGCTGGAGACGGTGAGCGCGTTCGACACGCCGGCGTCCACCAGTGCGGTGTCGCTTGGCGACGGCGGGGCCCGTCCGCAGGCCGCGTTGTCGGAAGTGCTGGACGGTATCCCGGGCCTGCTCGCGCGCGAGCGGCAGAACCTCGCCCAGGACACGCAGCTGTCGATACGCGGCTTCGGTGCACGATCGACCTTCGGCGTGCGTGGCCTGCGGTTGTACGCGGACGGCGTGCCCGCGACCATGCCGGACGGACAAGGCCAGGTATCGCACTTCAATATGCTGGGTGCGGATCGCGTGGAAGTGGTACGCGGTCCGTTCTCTGCGTTGCATGGCAACTCGTCCGGCGGTGTGATCCAGCTGTGGAGCGATATTCCCGACGAGGGGCATGAAGCACGCGTGCAGGCCAGCGTTGCAAGCCATGACAGCGCCGTGATCGGCGCGCGCCTGCGCGGTGCGGGTGATGTACTGGGCTACAGCGTGTCGGCGTCGGTGCTGGATACACAGGGCTATCGTGACCATAGCGCCGCGCGACGCGAATCGCTCAATGCCAGGCTGCGGCTGAAGCCGGGTGCCGGCACGCTGGATCTGCTGCTCAACCATTTCAACGCACCGGATGCCAAGGATCCGCTGGGGTTGACGCGTGGGCAGGCGTGGCAGGATCCACGCCAGGCATCACCTGTCGCGACGCAGTACGACACACGAAAATCCGTCCGCCAGGATCAGCTGGGCGCAGTCTACGATTGGCCGTTCGACCAGGGACATCGGCTGCGCGCGATGGCCTATGGTGGTCGTCGCGATGTTGAGCAGTATCTCGCGCTACCGATCGGCGCGCAGGCCAACCCGCTCAATTCCGGTGGGGTGATCGACCTGGACAACGACTATGGTGGCGCCGACCTGCGCTGGTCCTGGACGGGCGACGTGGCCGGGCGCCCGTTCGAACTGAGCGCGGGCATCAACGCGGACCGGCAGCGCCAGCATCGGCGTGGCTACGAGAACTTCGTGGGTACAACGCTGGGCGTGCGCGGCACGCTGCGGCGTAACGAACGCAACCAGGTGGGGAACGCAGACCAGTATGCGCAGGCATGGTGGCGTCTGGCGCCACGCTGGTCGTTGCTGGCCGGCGCGCGCCACAGCCGCGTCGACTTCCGCTCCGACGACGCTTACGTCACCGCCACCAATCCCGACGACAGCGGTCGGGTGGTGTACGAACGCACCACGCCTGTCGCGGGACTGGTGTTCGCGCCGACCGACGCGTTCCGCCTGTATGCGTCGGTCGGTCGTGGCTTCGAGACGCCGACGTTCAACGAAGTCGGCTACCGTGCCGATGGCGGCGCAGGACTCGCGTTCGACCTGCGTCCGGCCACCAGCCGCAACACCGAGCTGGGATTGAAGTGGCGTGGCCAGCAAGGCGCGCGCATCGAGGCGGCGCTGTTCCGCGCCGACACGGACGACGAACTCGCGGTCGCGCGCAATGTCGGTGGGCGCAGCAGCTTCCGCAATGTCGGCGCCGCGCGTCGCGAGGGCGTGGAGCTACAGGCGGAGGTGCCGCTCCACGACGCGTGGCAATTGCAGTTCGCCTATACATGGCTTGACGCGACGTTCCGCGACAGCTTCCCGATCTGCACCGCGAGCGGTTGCACGTCGCCTGTCGTGCAGGTGGCTGCCGGTACCCGCATTCCCGGCGTCGCCCAGCAACAAGCGTCGGCACGGTTGCGTTGGCAAGGCGTGCAGTGGAGCGCCAGCGCACAGCTGATCGCGGTGGGCGATGTCACGGTGAACGACACCGGCAGCGAGCGCGCACCAGGTTACGGCCTGCTGAACCTGGAACTGGTGCGCGACTGGACGCCGGGTGCGGGCCGGCTGCAGGGCTTCGCGCGCATCGACAATGCCCTGGATCGCTTCCACATCGGCTCGGTGATCGTCAACGAGGGCAATGGGCGCTTCTACGAACCGGGTGCCGATCGCACCTTCACCGTCGGGTTGCGCTGGCTCTGGGCGGATGGCTGACGCGCCGGGTGTCAGGGCTTCGGAGCTTCTGCGTCCGATCGGTGGGCGGCGACGTATTTCATGATGTCGATGAAGGGCGCCACCCAGTAGACGTCGGGGTGGGCCGCGAGATGGCGTAGCAGCTGTCCGTGCGCCTCGCTCGACACGGCGAGATGGTCGCCCCCGATGCCGTGGAAGGTGAAGCTGACCATCGTGCCCTGCCGGGCAGCCTGCTGGACCCGCGCAATCAGTTGTTCGCCGGTAACGTCTGCGGGCACATCGACGGGCACCGCCGCCAGGTTGATCGCCGCCATGTCATCGATGACGCCCCCCTGCCCGAGCTTGATCGCCACGAAGTCCGACGCGATGGCATCGACATAGTGGCCATCGCTTGCCTGCGTATCGCCGCAAGGCACGGTCATCGTCCGTTCGGTCCTGCCATCGAGCGCGGTCAGCATCACGTTGGCCAGTCGCACCTGGTCGACCATCTGCGCGACCGTGGTGGTATCCAGGTTGCGGTGCGGCGCTACCCAGGCGCGATCGGGCAACGACGCCGAGCACGGGTGAAACAGCGTGTGGTTGCCGAGCTCGTGCCCGTTGCGCGCGGCGGCCACCCATTCTGCTTGCCGTGTGCGCAGCGTGTCGGAGGCCAGGGTCAGATAGAAACTTGCCTTCAGGCCGTAGCGGTCGAGCGCCGGAATGGCGTGGTCGAGCTGCGAAGGGACCGCATCGTCGTACGCCAGGCTGACCGCCGCCTTGCGGCTGTCCGGCCAAGGGTACGGTTCGGCCGCCTGCGCCGCGGTGGCGGACCCCGCCAGCGCCAGCAGGGCGAGTCGGGCGATCCGCCGCCGGAACACGGACATGCCTACTGCACCAGTGTCTGGATCGCGCGTGCGGGAATCGTCACCACGCCCGAGGCCTGGCCGACGTAGAAGTTGTAAACAATCTCCTTGTCGGTCGGGTTCATCACCACGGTCGCCAAGCGGCCGTCCGGATTGACGAACGCGGTCGCCAGCAGCGTGCTGCGGCTGGTCGCCGTGCTGACGCGACGCGCTTCCGGTCGGATGAACTTCGAGAAGTGGCCGATGTAGTAGTAGCTGGGCGTATAGATCAGTTCGCCGGTGCGGGTGTCGGCGTGCAACGGCGCAAAGCAGTAGTTGCCGACGTGGTTGGGGCCGCCCTTCTCGTCGAGCAGCATGTTCCAGTCGGTCCAGCCGACGGCGCCGTTGTTGAAGTCGTGGATCATCGACGTGCCATAGCGTTCGGCGTTGGGCCAATGCTGGTAGCGCGCCGGGTCGAACTTCTCCACGGCGGCTTCGGTCAGCAGCACCGGCTTGTCGGGGAAGGCTTCCGTCACGGCGGCCACGTTGCGGAACATGGGGTCGAAGCCAGCCCATGTCTCGTACCAGTGGAAGCCCAGGCCCCATGCGTACTTCGCCGCTTCCGGGTCGCCCAGGATCACCTGCGCGCGGTACAGCATCATGTCGCGGTTGTGGTCCCAGACGATGATCTTCTTGTCGGCATATCCGGCCGCATGCATGGTCGGGCCGAGGTGCAGCTTGAGGAAGTCGCGCTCCTCTTCGGCCGTGTACAGCATCGATTCCCACGTCTGCGTGGCCATCGGCTCGTTCTGCACGGTGATGCCCCAGATCGGGATGCCTTCCTTCTCGTAGGCCTGGATGAACTTCACGTAGTAGTTCGCCCAGGCGTCGCGGTACTCGGGCAGCAGGACGCCGCCGCGCAGCATGTGCTTGTTGGTCTTCATGAAGGCCGGTGCACTCCACGGGCTTGCATACAGCGGCAGGGCGCCACCCGCGGCCGCCATCGCCTGCCTGATCATCGGAAGGCGGGCCTTGCGGTCGTGGTCGATGGAGAACGTCGCCAGTGCCTTGTCGCCCTCTTCGACATAGGTGTAACTGGCGGAACTGAAGTCGGAGCTGTGGATGGTGGTGCGCGCTAGCGAATAGCCGATACCCTCTTTCCCGTCGTAGTAGGCGCGCATGAACTCAGCCTGCTTCGCCGGCGACAGCGTCGCGTAGACCTCGGCTGTGGAATCGGTAATGGCGCCACCGATGCCGAGCAAAGGCTGGAACTTCTTCGTGGGATCGACAAAGACCGAGTTCTCGACCTCCGTCAGTTTGTGCCCGGCGTTCAGGGTGACGGTCCCGGCCTGGCTGAGCCGTTGCGCCGAGCCTTGTGCCGTCGTGTAGATGGTCACGATGGCAGGTTGCATGGCGGTCTCCTCGGGTTCGGCAGCATCGGCGCCCGCCAGTGTCGTCGCCAGTGCCATGCCGATCGCAGCGGCAGAAGAGAGTCGCGTGTAACGCATGGAAGAGCCTCGCGGGGAAGGGGAACGATCCGCTGCCGTATCGCGACATCGGATACGCGGTAGTTGACAGCGCTGTCATACCGTTGCTACATCTTGCTGTCAATCGGCCGAGCCCCTGAGCGCTCGAAGTGCGGGCGCAGGCTGCTTTTCATGCGGGCAGTGGACGCGAGTGTGTTGCCGTGCAGCAAGGGTTTGCGCATCGACGCAGCGATACCGCATCCGCGGATCTCGTTGCCGGCGGCGATACCCATGCCATGGAGCGGGTCGTGTGTATCCAAGCGATGCTCATCGCTGTCAGAATCCGGCGTCGTGCCGGGAGGGTGGTCGGAATGGAGCGGGAGCAACCCCATGCGTAGTCGGATCGAGGACGTGGCCGCCGCCGCCGGCGTGTCCATGAAGACCGTGTCGCGTGTGCTCAACAACGAACCCAACGTGCGCGAAGAGATGCGCCAGCGCGTGATGAAGGCGGTCGAGAAGCTGCAATACCGGCCGAATCTCTCCGCGCGCAGCCTTGCGGGCCAGCGCTCCTATGTGATCGCACTGGTCTACAACAATCCCTCGCGCAACTATCTGATGGAAATCCAGAGCGGCATGCTGGATGCCTGCCGCGACCATCACTACAACCTGGTGCTGGCGCCGGTCGCTTCACCGAAGCAGCGCAAGGCCGACGACCTGAAGGTCGTGTTCGAGCATTTCTCGCCCGATGGCGTGGTGCTTATCCCGCCGTTGACGGACGATCCGGTGGTGCTCGCGTTCCTCGAAGAACACGAGGTGCCGTACGCCAGCATCGCGCCGAAGCATCCGGACGGCAGGATCGGCGTGATGATGGATGAAACCGCCGCCGTCCTCGAACTGATGGCCGGACTGGTAGCCCAGGGCCATCGCCGGATCGCGCATATCAAGGGTCCGCCCGCGCATGGTGCCTGCCAGTGGCGATACAAGGGTTATCGCGACGCGTTGAAGAAGGCCGGCCTGGAGTACGACGCGGGGCTGGTCGTGCAAGGCGCGTTCTCGTTCGAATCGGGCATCGAGGCCGGCAATGCGCTGCTCGATCTCAGGCAGCCGCCCACGGCGATCTTTGCCGCCAACGACGACATGGCGGCCGGGGTGATCCGGGCCGCCTGCGAGCGCGGGCTCGTGGTCCCGCGCGACATATCGGTCTGCGGCTTCGACGACACGCCTATCGCGCGGCACATCTATCCCGCGCTCACCACCGTGCGCCAGCCCACCTCGGAGATGGGCAAACTGGCGACGCTGCAGCTGCTGTCGCGCATCCGTGCGGCGGATGGTGGGGGCATGGTGCACGTCGAGCACGAAGTGCTGTTCCGCGAGTCGACCCAGCCCCCGACGCGGCGCTGATCCTGCGATCGTTCGAGCCCTTTGGCGTGTGACGCGTCGGCCGTCTCACGCCTGTCGCCGCCCTGCACGCGCCATACCAATAGAAAACCTTCGTGTGTTTTCGCGGAAAATTTCTCGCGATGTGGCGCATCGACGCAATTCGGGAAAACGGTTTCAGCTGCGTCGCAGCATGAAGAATAGTGCTTGAAACAAGTGGTTTTCGCGCTATTGAGGAGGAAATCACAGAAAGTTGACAACGCTGTCAATCGCGCGTCCAATGCGGCCCAATGTAGGGGGAGCCGACGACCTGCGTTCCAGTCCAAGACATCGTTCGTGAATTTCCGGAGAGGGGAAAGTCCATGAAGCAAGTGCAATCCGTTCCAAGAAAGCGGGTGCTGACATCCGCACTGTTGTTGGTCATCGCAGGCCCCGCGTGGGCGCAACAGACCGACTCGCAAGACACCGCGACGCCGGCGCCCGCCAGCGCCGAACCCACCGAACTCGACACCATCGTCGTCACGGGCATCCGCGCCAGTCTCGAGTCGTCGATGAACCTCAAGCGCGATGCGCAGGGCGTCGTCGACGGTATCGTCGCGGAGGACATCGGCAAGTTCCCCGATACGAACCTCGCAGAGTCACTGCAGCGCATCAGCGGCGTGTCGATCGATCGCACGCCCAGTGGTGAAGGCTCGAAGGTCACGGTGCGCGGCATCGGGCCGGACCACAACCTGGTGCTCCTCAATGGTCGCCAGATGCCTGGCGCGCTGCTGAACGGCTTTTCGGCATCCAACTCGCGTGCGTTCGATTTCGCCAACCTCGCGTCGGAAGCGGTCTCGGCCATCGAGGTCTACAAGACCGGCCTGGCCTCCAATCCGACCGGCGGCATCGGCGCGACCATCAACATCAAGACGGCCCGGCCGCTGGAAAGCGCGCCGCTCCTGAATCTCGGCGTCAAGACCGTCCACGACACGTCCAACGGCAACCTGCCCAAGATCATGCAGGGCGACGACTGGACCGGCGAGATGTCGGGCATCTTCAGCCAGACCTTTGCGGACGGAAAGTTCGGTATCGCCGTCAACGGCAGCTACCAGGAGCGCGACAGCGGCTTCAGCCAGGTCGGCGTGACCGCCGGCTGGCGCACCCACTTCGGTGGTGAGGGTGGCTGGGGTGCGATCGCACCCGGCACGCCGGGCAACGAGAATCTGCCTGGCCCGACCGATCTGTATTCGGTGCCGCAGAACCTCAACTACAGCGTCAACGGCATCCAGCGGCAGCGCACCAACGGGCAAGTCACCCTGCAATGGGCGCCATCGGATCGCGTCACCACGACGCTCGACTACACGTACTCCGAGAACAAGATCCAGCAGCGCCGCAACGAAATGTCGGTGTGGTTCAACTTCGTCGGCGTGGAAAGCGCCTGGACCGATGGCCCTGCCGCCGGCCCGGTGTTCTACCGCGAGAACATCGCCTGCACCGGCACGCAGAACCCGAACGGCACCTACGAGGGCTGCAGCGACCTGGCAATGGCGGGCGGCATCAGCGCGACCAAGGCCGAGAACGAATCGCTCGGCTTCAATGTCGAGTGGGAAGTGACGGACTCGCTGGGCCTGGCGTTCGATTATCACCGCTCGACGGCCGAGCTGAGCCCGGACAGCGAGTGGGGTTCGCAAGGCAACATCGGTACCGCCGCGTGGGTCCGCGGCGATACCACGGTCTACTTCGATGGCAAGCTCCCGATCCTCAGCTACGACCTCGCGCCTGGCGTCACCGGCGTGGATCCGTCGCAGGCGCGCCCGACCGGACGCCAGTTCGTCAACGGCTACTCGCGCGGTGAAGTCGACCAGGGCCAGTTGAGCGGTACCTTCAAGTTCGGCGACTTCTCCGATCTGAAGTTCGGCGTGGCCAACACCGAGGTCAAGAACCGGACCGCATGGGGCATCAACGAGAATGCGGACTGGGGCGGGATCGGTCTCGCGTCCGATTTCGCGGACAACCTCTGGCAGGTCGACAACATGGCGCGGTACTTCGACGCGTTCCCGGGGTACAACGATCCGCGCTTCAACAGTCAGTTCCTGGTCTTCGATTACGAAGCCATGCGTGATGCCGTGGGCGATTTCACCGGTCGTCCGGACCTGGCCCGAGCCCCGGACAACTACAATCGCGCCGACCTGCGCACCACCGAAAAGACCCGCAGTGCCTACCTGCAGTACAGCACCAGCTGGGAGACGCGGATCCCGATCAACCTGGCGGTGGGTGTTCGCTACGAGAAGACGGAGATCGAATCCTCGGCCCAGGTGGATACCCCCGTACTCGTGCGCTGGGTAGCGGACAACGAGTTCTTCACCGACATGGGGGACAAGACGTTCACCACCATGACCGGTGAGTACGATTACTTCTTGCCGAGCATCGATACCAGCTTCGAAATCACCGAGGACATGGTGCTGCGCGCCAGCTACGGCCACTCGCTCGGCCGTCCCGGCTGGCAGGACATCCAGGGCGGGCAGACCGTCAGTCCGCTGCTTCGCGTCAATGGCGGCAGCGGCAACTCGGGAAATCCGAACCTGAAGCCCTTGCTGTCGAAGAACATCGACCTGTCCTACGAGTGGTACTACAACGATGCGAGCTACTTCTCGATCGGGTACTACCGCAAGAACATCTCCAACTACATCGATAGTGGCGCCGGGTCGTTCCAGGACACGCTGTTCAGCCTGCCGACGCCGGTGGGCGGCGCCTACTGGAATGCCGCCATCAATGCCGGTGGTTGTGGGAGTGCGGATGTCGGTTGCATCCGCGACTACATCTTCGCGAACTTCGACGGCCAGCCGGGCGTGGACAGCACGGCCGGAAGCGCTGGCGAGATCACCGGCATCCCGGGCGATCCATTGACGGTGTACAACGTCACCATCCCGGGCAACGCGGGTTCGCACAAGCTCAACGGCTTCGAACTGGCCCTGCAGCACATGTTCGGCGACAGCGGCTTCGGTGTGGCAGCCAACTACACCATCGTCGACAGTGACAGCCTGTCCTACGACAACAATGCCAAGGGTCCGCAACAGGTGCTGATCGGCCTGAGCGACTCGGCCAACCTGGTGGGCTTCTACGACAAGGGTCCGTGGCAGGTGCGCCTGGCGTACAACTGGCGCGACAAGTTCCTCAACGGGCAGTACGACGGCGATGCAGCCGACCCGGCGAAGAACAACCCGGTGTACGTGGAAGAGTACGGCCAGTGGGACCTGAGCGTCGGTTACAAGTTCAGCGACCGCTTCACGGTCCAGTTCGAAGGTGTCAACCTCACGGACGAAACCGCGCGGCTCAGCGAGCGCAACAAGAACACCTTGTTCTACGGCACGCAGACGGGCCCGCGCTACATGCTCGGCTTCCGCTACAACTTCCGCTGACGTTCGACGACATGCCCGGCTCCGTCCAGGATCCGGGCAGCATCGCCCAAGCCGCTGGTCTCCAGCGGCTTTGGTTTTGGGGGCGGGGTTCCCATGTCCCGCAAGGCGAGTGCCAAGGCGAGGTGGCGGTGTGGATTCTCCAGTCAGACATGTAGTCATTCTCGGAGGCGGCTCGGCCGGCTGGCTCACGGCCGCCGTACTGGCCGCCGAGCATCAGACCGCCTCGGACACCGGGCTGCGGATCACGCTGATCGAATCGCCGGAGGTGGCGACGGTGGGCGTGGGCGAAGGGACCTGGCCCACCATGCGCGACACGCTGCGAAGGACGGGTGTCAGCGAAACGGACTTCATCCGCGAGTGCGACGCGGCGTTCAAGCAAGGGTCCAAGTTCGTCCGCTGGCGCGAAGAGGTCGACGGCGACTACTACCACCATCCGTTCGTGCTGCCCCCGGGTTTCCTTGAAACGCACCTGGCCACGGGCTGGATGGCCCATCGTGACGTGCCTTTCAGCATGCTGACGTGCTTCCAGGCGCACCTGTGCGAGGCGGGCAAGTCGCCCAAGCAGTTCGCCACGCCGGAATGGGCGTCGGTGGCCAACTACGCCTACCACCTGGATGCGGCGAAGCTGGGTGTCTTCATGCGTCGACACTGCGTCGAGAAGCTCGGCATACGCCACGTGGCCGACCACATGGTCGAGGTGGTGGCGCACGAGAACGGCGACATCGCCGCGTTGCGGACGCGCGAGCATGGCCTGATCGAAGGCGATCTGTTCGTGGACTGCAGCGGCATGCGCGCGCTGCTGATCGGCCAGCACTACGCTGTCGACATCGAGTCGCAGAAGGACGTGCTGTTCAACGATCGCGCCATCGCGACGCGGGTGCCGTACGCAGATCCCACCGTTGAAATCGCCTGCCAGACCCTCTCGACGGCGCAGGAAGCGGGCTGGATCTGGGACATAGGATTGCAGAGCCGGCGCGGTATCGGCCACGTGTATTCCAGCACCCACACCAGCGATGAAGCCGCCGAGGCTGCGCTGCGGCGCTACATCGTGGCGACCGGCGGGCGCGAGCAGGACATCGAATCGCTGCCCAAGATCGTGATCCGTCCGGGCTTCCGGCGGGGCGCCTGGCATCGCAACTGCGTCGCCATCGGGTTGTCCAGCGGTTTCATGGAGCCGCTCGAGGCTTCTTCACTGGTCATGGTGGAGCTTGCCGCGGGCATGCTCGCTGACCAGATGCCTGCCACGCGCGCCGCCGTGGACATCGTGGCCAAGCGCTACAACGACACCTTCAGCTACCGCTGGGACCGCATCGTCGATTTCCTGAAGCTGCACTACGTGCTGAGCAAGCGGGACGACAGCGCGTACTGGCGCGACAACCGCAGGCCCGAGACGATACCGGAGCGCCTGCGCGACCTGCTCGAATTCTGGCGCCACCAGCCACCTTCCCGCTACGACCTCAACCGGGTCGAGGAGGTGTTCCCGTCGGCGAGCTACCAGTTCATCCTCTATGGCATGGGGTTCACGCCCGAGGCGCGGCCGACCACGCGACAGATGGACGACGTGCGGCGCTCCGAAGACTACTTCCGCCAGTCCGCCGACATCGCGAGGAAGATGCTGTCGGCATTGCCTGGGCATCGTGAGATGCTCGATCATGTGATGACACGCGGCATGTCGCGTATCTAGGACGAATCCACCGATGCCCCGACACGCCCAGGTCAACAACATCGACCACAGAGACTTGCGAATCGACACCCGGCGCAGCGCGCAGCTGGGCGATGACGTCGGTTTCGCCGCCACGTTTCCTGCCGAATTCCGCGACCTGCAGGCCTGCTACCCCATCGTGTTCCGCAAGGACGTGCGCGGGGCGTTTTCGCCCATCGCGTTGCTCGGATTCGAGGAAGGGCGGAATCTTTTCCTGGACGGTGAGCGCTGGGATGCGCACTACCTGCCGCTCGCGATCGAACGCCAGCCGTTCCTGATCGGGCGCGATGGCGACGAGATGACGGTGCATGTCGACCTTGATCACGCCAGGGTCGGCACCACCAGCGGCGAGCCGCTCTTCCGCGAGCATGGCGGCAACAGCGAATACCTCGACCGCATCGCCTCGGTGCTGCTCACGCTGCACAACGGGCTGGAGCGCGTGCCGGCCTTCATCGATGCCCTGCTCGCGCTCGACCTGCTGGAATCCTTCGCGCTCGATGTCGAGCTGGATGATGGTTCGCTCAACCGCCTGGCCGGCTACTACACCATCAATGAAGACCGCCTCCGCGGCCTCGATGCGGTGGCGCTCGGCGAACTGCATGCCGCGGGCCATCTGGAGCCGATCTTCATGGCGGTGGCCTCGATCTCGAATTTCCGTGGCCTGATCGACAGGATGAACCGGAGCCGTGCTGGCGGACGCTGAGCCCATCCGGGAATGCCGTGGCGATGTACGCAACGCGCTGTCGGATGCGTTGCCGGCATCGTCGGGGCCGGTCGTCCTGCGCGGCCTGGTCGCGCATTGGCCGATGGTGGCGGCCGCACGCGAGTCGATGCAGGCCGCGGTGGCCTACCTGCATGGCTTGGCGCGCACGGACGCACCGCCGGTGGTGGCGACGGTCGCAGCACCCGGCGCCGGTGGCCGGGTGTTCTACAACGACGACCTGAGCGGGATGAACTTCCGGCAGGAGCAGATCCCGTTGCGCACCGTACTCGACACATTGCTCAAGTACGCCGACCACCCTTCGCCGCCGATGATCTATGTGGCGTCCACGACCATCGACACGTGGCTGCCGGGGTTCCGGAACGACAACGACCTGCCGCTGGAAGGGCGCGATCCGCTCGCCAGCATCTGGGTAGGCAACCGTACCCGCATCGCGGCGCACCAGGACGTGCCCGACAACATCGCCTGCGTGGTGGCAGGGCGTCGTCGCGTCACCCTGTTCCCTCCGGATCAGCTGCGCAATCTGTACATCGGTCCGCTGGACTTCACCCCTGCAGGGCAGGCCGTCAGCCTGGTCGATTTCGCAGCGCCGGACCTGGAGCGCTTCCCACGCTTCGCCGAGGCGATGCGGCATGCGCAGGTGGCCGAGCTCGAGCCCGGCGACGCGGTGCTGATCCCCAGCCTGTGGTGGCACCACATGGAGGGGCTGGAGCCGTTCAACGTGCTGGTCAATTACTGGTGGCGCGACGCGCCCGACTGGATGGACACGCCGATGAACGTCCTGATGTATGCGCTGATGACCCTGCGTGACCTGCCGCCGCATGAGCGCGATGCGTGGAAGGACGTGTTCCGCCATTACGTGTTCGAGGCCGATGAGGACACCGCCGGCCATATCCCCGAGCAGGCCCGCCGCCTGCTGTCGCCGCTGGACGAAGCACGCGCGCGCGAACTCCGCGCACGCCTGCTCAAGCGCATCAACCGCTGATCGAAAGCCCAGGAACCTGCCCGTGAGCAACGAAACCCACGACCTTTTCAACCGGCCCGTGAAGCGCGTCGTCATCGCCGGCGGCGGCACGGCCGGGTGGATGGCGGCAGCGGCGATTTCACGGGTGCTGGGCAAGACGCTGGACGTCACGCTGGTCGAGTCGGAGGAAATCGGCACCGTGGGGGTGGGCGAAGCCACCATCCCCACCCTGTTGAGCTTCCACCGGATGATCGACATCAACGAGCAGGCGTACATGTCGGCGGTGCAGGGCACCATCAAGCTGGGCATCTCGTTCGAGAACTGGCTGGACAACGGGCACCGCTACATCCATTCCTTCGGGTTCAGCGGCAAGGAGCGGGGAACCACCGGGTTCCAGCATTTCTGGCTGCGTGGCCGCCAGGAAGGCATGGCCAGCGGCTACGAGGACTACTGCCTCGAACTGAAGGCGGCGCTTGGCGATCGCTTCGCGCACCTTCCCCATGGCGGCCTGCACTATGCGTACCACATGGATGCCAGCCTGTACGCGAGATTCCTGCGGCAGTTCAGCGAGCGCCACGGCGCCAGGCGCGTGGAGGGCAAGATCGCCGAGGTGCTGACCGAGGCCGGCTCGGGTTGCATCACCGCGCTGAAGATGGAGAACGGCGACATCCTCGAAGGCGATCTCTTCATCGACTGCACCGGCTTCCGTGCGCTGCTGATCGGCAAGGCGCTGGGCGTGGGCTTCACCGACTGGTCGCACTGGTTGTTCAACGACAGCGCTCTGGCCACCCAGACCACCGCGGTGCGCGACGCGGTCCCCTACACCCGTGCCATCGCCGGCAAATCCGGGTGGCAGTGGCGCATTCCGTTGCAGCACCGGGTGGGTAACGGCATCGTGTATTCCAGTCGGCACATGAGCGATGACGAAGCGCGCGAGGAGTTCCTCGGCAGCGTGGAGGGCGAGGTCATCAAGCAACCCTGGCCGATCCGCTTCCGGCCCGGGCAGCGCCAGCAGTGCTGGGCGAAGAACTGCGTGGCGCTGGGCCTGGCCGGCAGCTTCATCGAGCCGCTGGAATCGACCACGATCCACCTGATCCAGCGCGGCATCGTGCACCTGCTGCAGAACTTCCCGCAGGTGGTCACCCAGCCCGCGATCGACGAGTACAACGCACGCCTTGACGAGGAGCTGCAGCACGTCCGCGACTTCGTGGTGATGCACTACCACCTCACCGACCGCCGCGACTCGCCTTACTGGCGCGAGATCGCGGAGATGGAGATCCCTTCCACGCTGCGCCACCGCATCGAGCTGTTCCGCGAGACCGGCACCGTCTTCCACGTGCCGGGCGAACTGTTCGGCGAGAACTCCTGGATCCAGGTGATGATGGGCCAGGGCATCATGCCCAAGCGCTATCACCCGACGGCGGACGCGATCTCGCCGGATGAGCTGCGCGGGTTCCTCGACGACATCCGCAGCCGCGTGGTGGGCAACGCCCAGCGGATGCCGGCGCACATGGACTACCTGCGCAGCTACTGTCCCGCGCCCAGGCCGTGATCGCACCTGCGTGCGCATCGCCTATGCTGCGGGCATGAGCGATACGCGACTCCAGGATTTCGTGGTGGCGCACCGCCGGTTGTTCGTACTGACCGGGGCGGGATGCAGTACCGCGTCCGGCATCCCCGACTACCGGGACGAGCAGGGCGCATGGAAGCGCACGCCGCCAGTGACGTACCAGGCATTCACAGGCGATCCCGCCACGCGCCGTCGCTACTGGGCGCGCAGCATGACCGGCTGGCCGCGCGTGGCGGACGCAAGGCCCAACGATGCGCATCGCGCACTGGCGTCGCTGGAAGCGCAAGGCCGGTGCGAGGTGCTGCTGACCCAGAACGTCGATGGCCTGCACCAGGCGGCTGGCAGCCATGCGGTGATCGACCTGCACGGCCGGCTGGAGGGCGTCGTCTGCCTCGCATGCGGCGAGGTGACGTCGCGTTCCGCGCTGCAGGCACGACTGGCGGATGCCAATCCCGCGTGGATCGATCTGCAGGCAGGCACGGCGCCAGACGGCGATGCAGACCTGGAGGGAAAGGATTTCGACCGCTTTCAGGTGCCCGTGTGCGAGGCCTGTGGCGGCATGCTGAAACCGGATGTGGTGTTCTTCGGCGAGAACGTACCGCGCACGCGCGTGGAGGCGGCGATGGCGCATGTCGATCAGGCCGATGCGCTGTTGGTGGTCGGTTCGTCCCTGATGGTCTACTCGGGGCTGCGCTTCGTGCATGCCGCCGTGCGCAGGCAGATCCCGGTGGCGGCGGTCAGCCTGGGCCGCACGCGCGCCGACGATCTGCTGCAGTTCCGCATCGCGGCGCCCTGTGGCGACGCACTCGCCTTCCTGCTCGAAGGCGAAGGCAGCGGCGCGGTCAGGCTCCCGGTGGTTGCAGGCTGACCCAGCGTTCCAGCGAGTGCGGTGAAAGCGGGCGTGAGACGTAGTAGCCCTGCAGCAGATCGCACTTGAGCGAGGCCAGTACTGCGCGCTGTGCGGCGTTCTCCACGCCCTCCGCCACCACCTTCAGCGACAGGCTTTCGCCGATGCGCAGGATCGAGGTGGTCAGCGCGCGTGCGGATTCGCTGTGCTCCAGATCGCGCACGAAGCTCATGTCGAGCTTCAGTTCGCTGATCGGCAGACGGTGCAAGTGACTGAGGCTGGAATAGCCGGTGCCGAAATCGTCGATGGACAGGCTGACGCCCATCCGGTGGATCGCATCGATGTTGGCCAGCACTTCGGGTTTCTCCGCCAGCATGACGCTTTCGGTCACTTCCACCATCAGCTCATCGGGCGACAGGCCGCACTTGCCCAGCACGTTGCCGATGAAGGCCGGCAGGTCCTGCTGTTCGAAGTTGATCGCCGACAGGTTGACCGATACGCGCGGCACCGGCACGCCGCGGCGTCGCCAGTCCGACATCTGGGTGCAGGCTTCCTCCAGCGTCCAGCGGCCCAGTTCGTCGATCAGGCCACATTCCTCGGCCATCGGCACGAAGGTGGAGGGCGAGATCTCGCCGATCTCCGGATGCCGCCAGCGCAGCAGCGCCTCGACCCCGTGCAGGGTCGCTTCATCGTCGAGTGCGACCTGCGGCTGGTAATGCAGTCGCAACTGGCCGCTGCGCACCGCTTCGCGCAGGGCATTCTCCAGCGCCAGGCGCTCCTGCATCGCCTGGTTCATTTCCAGGCTGTAGAACACGATGCGCGCGCCGCCCTCGGACTTGGCACGGTACATGGCGATGTCGGCGTGCCGCACCAGCGAATCCACGTCCCATCCATCGGCAGGGAACATCGCCACGCCCACGCTGGCCTGGGGCGTCAACATCATCCGGCCTGCGGTGACCGGTTCCGACAGTCGCGCCATCAGTCGGTCCGCCAGGTTGGCGGCTTCCTCGGCCGTGCGGTCGGGGGCGGCCAGCACGAACTCATCGCCCGCCAGCCGCGCCACCACGTCGCCGTCGCGGAGTTCGCTGCCGAGCCGTTTCGCCAGCTCGCGCAACAGCGTGTCGCCGGCGGTGTGGCCCTGGGTGTCGTTGACGATCTTGAAGCGGTCTATGTCGACGAACAACAACGCCACGTGGCTGTCGCGGCGCGCGGCACCCAGCAGCATCTGTTCGACCTTGCTGTTGAAGAGTGCACGGTTCGGCAGGCCGGTCAGCGTGTCGAAGAAGGACAACTGGTGCATGCGCGCGTGGGCTCGCTCGCGCTCCATCGCCAGCGCACACAGGTGCAGGCAGACGTCGACCACGCGCTGGTGGAAGTCGTCCGGTGCGCGGTTTTCCCAGTAGTACAGCGCGAACGTGCCCAGCACGCGCCCATCGTTTCCCTTGATGGGGCTGGACCAGCAGGCACGGATGCCGACGGCGAGGAACGGTGCGTTGTAGGCCTGCCAGCGCGGATCGCGCTCGATGTCGCTGCATTCGACCGGCTGTCCGCTCCATGCCGCCGACCCGCAGGCACCGACCATGGGGCCGGCGAGTTCGCCGTCGATCATCGCGGCGATCGGCTCGGGCAGACTGGGTGCGGCCAGCGGGCGCAGGCGGCCGTAGTCGTCCAGGCCGATCACGGAGGCCACCGCTTCCGGCATGACTTTCTCGACCTCGCGGCAGACCAGGGTCAGCACGTCATGCAACGGTTGCTCGCGGACGATCGCACCCAGCACCTTGCGGTGCATTTCCTCGTGCAGCTTGCTGTGGGTGATGTCGGTGTAGACGCCGAGCAGGTAGCGGATGTTGCGGTCGTTGTCGAAGACCGGGTTCACCACGGCGGAGATCCACAGGGGCACGCCATTTTTCGCGTACACCAGCAACTCGGTGCGGTAGCCCTGTTGCGTGTGCAACTGGCCGCGAACCCACTCGACCGTTTCCGGATCGGTATGCGGGCCTGCCAGGAAGTCGCTGGGACGCTTTCCCGTGACCTCATCCTTCGTATAGCCGAGCATGCGCGTGAAGCCCTGGTTGATCCAGGTGATGCGTGCGCTGTCGTCGCACACGACGATGGCGTTGTCGCTGTGGTCGATGACCCAGGACACATCCGGTTCGCCATCGGCGAAATGAGAGGGCATGGCGATGGCAGTGGGCCTCACGGTCGGTTCTTCCCCAAGAACGGTTGCCGCCTGATGGACCGGGTTCGCCACCGTACTCCTGTGCAGCCGTTCCCGAGAGGGGCGATACGACATGGTATCGGCCCGAGATCGCCGCACTTTACCTGAAGTTCCGCGCCCTGCGGACCGCCGCCGGGCGTGCAAACGGTTCCAGTCTTTTCGCGGCGGCGCGGGTATCTGGGGATGGCCGCGCCCACGGCCCTTGTCCATCGTCCGAAAGGGAAGGGCACGCGTGAACGTGACGTGCGCTGTGAGCTGACGCACCCACGTCATGAACGCCGCCTAGGCTTGCCGGCCGCAAGGCAGGGGTGTTCATGAAAACGACGTGGATGGGGATCGGGGTGGGTATCGTGCTTTGCATGACGGCGTGCGGAGACATCGCCCCGCCAGCGGCCGGCCGGCCGGCGGGTGCATCGCCCGATCAGAAGGTGACGACCGACGCCGAGGCGGTTCCGGCGACGCCGTATGCACGCGCCACGCGTGCCTTGTCCGGGAACCGGATGCTGTCGCCTGCGGGTGACAATGCCGTGGAACACTATCTTGCCGCGCGCGCAGATGCGGCGGAGCAGGCGCGCGCGCAGGCGGCGCTGGCCGAATTGCAACCCTACGTGGTGATCGCGACAGAACAGGCGATCGTGCGCGGCGACACGTTGGAGGCTGCGCGTCTGCAGCGCTTGATCGAACGCATCGATGCGCGGGCGCCCGCCCTGCCCCGATTGCGTGCGGGCGTGGCGGCTCTCGTACGCGCCCAGGCCGCGGGGCTGGCGGCAGGCGAGGTATCGTCCACCGCCGCGCCTGCAACGGTTGCGATCGCCCGTCCTGCGGCAGTGCCCGCCGTTGCGCCAGCGATCGTAACGGCTGCATCGACGGCGGCCGAATCCACCCCTGCGGCAGTGCCGCCGCCCGCGCCCGCGCCCACGCCGGCGGAGGTGGCGAGCGAGGAACCGCAGCCATCCAGCACGCCTGCCGCACCACCTCGCGTCGCACAGGGCATGCGCGCGCCACGGTTGCTGCAGGACGCGCAGCCACGGTATCCCTTGCCCGCGCTGCGTGCGCGCATCGAGGGACAGGCCGAGGTGGCCTTCACCATCCAGCCGGATGGCAGCGTGCGCGACGTACGGCTGCTGTCGTCGACACCGAACGGCATGTTCGATGCGTCCGCGCTCGCGGTCGCGCAGCGCTGGCGTTTCGAGGCCACCGGCCAGGCACATGCCTCGAGTCGTACGGTGCGGTTCCGGCTGCCGGCCGTGGAGGCGCGCGGCGGTTGAGTGGTGTCCATGCGCGTCTGCGGCGAGAATGACGGCATGACGACTTCTTCCGCTTCCGCCGTACTCGATACCGTCGAACAGGAAACCGGCCCCGCGCCGGCATGGTCCGTGCTGTGGTTGCACGGCCTGGGCGCCGACGGCCATGATTTCGCACCCCTCGTGCCGGAGCTGGTCCGGCCGGGCTGGCCATCCCTGCGGTTCGTGTTCCCGCATGCGCCGGTGCGCGCGGTAACCATCAACAATGGTGTGCGCATGCGCGCCTGGTACGACATCGTGGGCATGGACTTCCCGACCCGCGCGGACAGTGCCGGCATCGAGGAATCCATCGCACAGGTCGAAGCGCTGATCGACCGCGAGCAGGCACGCGGCATCGCGCCGGACCGCCTGTTGCTGGCAGGGTTCTCGCAAGGCGGCGCGATCACGCTGGCGGCGGGCCTTCGCCGGCAGGAGCCGCTGGCGGGATTGATCGCCCTGTCGACGTACCTGCCCGGCGCGGCTCAGGCCGCCAGCCATGTCGCCCAAGCGGCGACCACGCAACCGGTCTTCATGGCGCATGGCGCGGGCGACCCGGTGATCCCGCTCATCCATGCCGAACAGAGCGCCGGCGTGCTCGGCGACCTGGGTTTCGATGTGCAGTGGCACCGCTACCCGATGGCGCACCAGGTCTGCGCAGACGAGATCCGTGACCTGGGTGACTGGATGGCGCAGCGGTTTGCGTTGTAATTCCCACGCGTCCCCGGGAGGATGACGCAGGGCGCGGCGATGGGTAACCTAGGCCGCAGGGGATCACGCCAACGTTCACCGAGGACGCCTTTGCCGTGAAAGTGGTCATTGCCGACGACGAGTCCCTCGCCCGCGAGCGCCTGCGCGCGCTGCTGGCCGAGCACCCCGGCATCGAAGTGGTCGCCGAAGCGGAGAACGGCCTCGATGCGCTGCAGGCCTGCTCCCAGCATCGCCCCGACATGGTGCTGCTCGACATCGCCATGCCGGGCGTGGACGGACTCGAGGCTGCCCGCCACCTGGCGGCGTTCGATCCCCGCCCGGCCGTGGTGTTCTGCACCGCGTACGACGAGCATGCGCTGTCGGCGTTCGAGGCCGCCGCCATCGATTACCTGATGAAGCCGATCCGTCCGGAGCGCCTGGCGGCCGCGCTTGAGCGCGCACGCACCTTCATCGCCGGTCGCGAGAGCCAACCGCCGGCCGCATCGAGCAGCCAGCCGCGCACGCACCTGTGTGCGCGGCTGCGCGGCAGCCTGCGCCTGATTCCGGTGGACGAAGTGCACTACCTGCAGGCCGAGGAGAAATACGTGGTCGTGCACCACGCGCGCGGCGAGGATCTGATCGAAGAGTCGCTGAAGTCGCTGGAGGAAGAATTCGGCGGCCGTTTCGTGCGCATCCATCGCAATTGCCTGGTGGCACGCCACGAACTGGTCGAGATCAAGCGCATCGGCGACGGCCACGTACAGGCCATCCTGCGCCACGGCAAGGCCCCGCTGGAAGTCAGCCGCCGCTGCGTGGCCGGCCTGCGCGAGACGGTCAAGACGCTCTGATACCGCGGCTATGTCGGCATGCGGGATAATGCCCGCATGACCAGCCTGCGCATCGCTACCCGAAAGAGCCCGCTCGCCCTCTGGCAGAGCGAACACGTCGCCGACCGCCTGCGTGCGACGCATCCGGGACTGGTCGTCGAGCTGGTGCCGATGAGCACGCGCGGCGATGAAGTGCTCGACCGCTCGCTGGCGGCGATCGGGGGCAAAGGGCTGTTCCTCAAGGAACTCGAACTGGCGATGTTGCGCGGTGAGGCCGATTGCGCCGTGCATTCGCTGAAGGACGTGCCGATGGAACTGGAAGGGCCGTTCGCCCTGCCGGCGATCCTGGCGCGCGCGGACCACGCCGATGCCTTCGTGTCGAACCTGCATGCCGACATCGACGCGCTGCCGCACGGCGCGCGCGTGGGGACGTCGTCGCTGCGGCGGCAGGCGCAGCTGCGGGCCCTGCGTCCGGATCTGGCGCTGGTGGACCTGCGTGGCAACGTCAACACGCGCCTGGCCAAGCTGGATGCCGGCGACTACGACGCCATCATCCTGGCGTGCGCAGGCCTGCAGCGGCTCGGTTTCGCCGGGCGCATCCGCGCGCGCCTGGACGCGCCGACGTGGTTGCCGGCGCCGGCGCAGGGCGCAGTCGCGGTGGAATGCCGTGCCGACGATCCGGCCATGCACGCGTTGTTCTCCGCGTTGGACGATGCCGCCACGCGTGTCTGCGTGGAAGCAGAGCGGGCGATGAACCGCGCTCTGCACGGCAGCTGCCATGTGCCCGTGGCTGCTTACGCGCAGCGCGCCGGCGACGACCTCGTGCTGTCCGGACTGGTGGGGTCGGCGAAGGATGGCCAGGTGTTGCGCGCTGAAGGCCGCGGCACCGCCGGCGATCCCGATGCGCTCGGCCGCCGGGTCGCGGCGCAGTTGCTGGAGCAGGGCGCGGGCGCGTTCCTCGCCTGAGCCGCGCGCGGCATCACTTGAAGCGGTAAACCACGTTCATCGTGGTCAGCGTGTCGGTGCGCTTCCGGTCCGGCGCCACGTCGCTGTTGTGGCGCGCCTGCCAGCCGGCCTTGAGCGCCAGGTGCGAGTTCATCGTCACCGACACGCCCAGGTCGTTCTGCGCGAACGTGTTGTATTCGCCCGACTCCACCAGCAGCTTGTTGACGATCTCGGTGTTCTCGCTCAGCGCATAGCGCAGGTCGATCAGCCCGCGTCCGATGAAGCTGGCTTCGGTGCGGTCGTCCAGCGTGTCGTAGGCGCGCCGGTAGCCTGGACCGATCTGCAGGTCGAGGTGCGCGCGCTCGTTCTCCACCACGCGGTTGCCGTAGCTCAGGCTCACCGACTGCTGCCGGCTGTAGGTGCCGAAATCGTCTTCCTCGTGGCGTACCGACGTGTTCAACGTGCCCCGGTCATCCATCAGGTACGCACTGTTGCCGGTCACGGTGTAGCGATTGGCGGTGGTGCGGGTGTCGCGGACGACGCTGCCGTCGTCCAGCGTGCGCTTGTATTCCGAGCGCGAGTGCAGGCCGAACAGGCTGCCGCTGTGCCGCCAGGCGCCGCCATCGGTATAGGTCAGGTCCAGGCGCCCGTTGAAGCTCTCGTTGTTGCTGTTGCCGCTGGCCGCCGCGAAGCCGAGTTCGCCGCCACCCGTGAGCTTCGGTGGGGGGGGAGGCGGCGTGGCG